>DATDIY010000223.1:0-7188 GCA_036520815.1 Acidimicrobiales bacterium | reverse complement strand
CACCCAGCAGGCCGCCCATGACCCACGCCCGGCCCTTGCGCGTCGCGTCTGCGTTCCCCGACCCCCCGTTCGAGGTCGCCGCCTCCACCTGACCGGGCCCGGCCTGTCCAGCAGCAGGTTCACGACCAGCTGTCAGACGTTTCGCTACCCTCCGCCCATGACGACGGGATCAGGGATCTCGAGCAGGCCAGGCATGGTGCTCGCCGGCATGACGGCCGCCAACGCCATGATCCTCGTCGACCAGACGGCCGTGCCTCTGACGCTGCCCGACATCATGCAGGACCTCCACGTCGGGGCGGAGAAGGTCCAGTGGGTGCTGAACGCCAGCCTGCTCATGCTCGCCGGGCTGCTCGTGCTGGGCGGCCGCCTCGGGGACCTGCTCGGTCGGCGGAGGATCTTCCTGCTCGGTTGCGCCATGTTCGCCGGAGCGTCAGCGGTGGCCGGGATGGCACCGGAGTTCTCGATGCTCATCGCCGCCCGGGTCGTGCAGGGCGTCGGCGGAGCGCTGATGCTGCCCGGCTCCGTCGCCCTGGTGAGCGCGGCCTTCAGCGCGGACCGGAGGGGTAGGGCGCTCGGAACCATGGGCGGCGCGGCGGCCGTCGCCGGCGCCCTCGGCCCCACCATCGGTGGTGTGCTCACCTCGGCGATCTCGTGGCGAGCGGTGTTCCTGGTGAACGTTCCGCTCGCGGTCGCCTGCATCGTCATCACCCTGCGGGCCGTGCCCGCCGATCCCCCGAGGACGCAGCGAGCGCACGTCGACCTGTCCGGCTCGGCGCTGCTCTGCATCGCGCTCGTCGCTGGCGTCTACGGGCTGTCGGAAACACAGGACAAGGGACTGAGCTCGGCCGACGTCGCCATCCCCCTCGTCGCCGCGGTCGTCGCGACCATGCTCTTCGTCGTCCGGGAGCGACGAGCCGCCAACCCTCTGATGGATCTCGCCCTCCTGCGCCGGAGCCGCAACTACCTCGGCGCGGTCCTGTCCCAGGGTCTGGCCGGGATGGCGGAGATGGGCCTCGGCGTGATCTTCCCGCTCCTGTTGATCCTCAACCTCGAGATGAGTCCGGCCCTCGCCGGCCTCGCGCTCATCCCCACCACGGTCCCGATGATCCTCATCGCGCCCCTCGCCGGGCGCTGGTACGACCGGTCCGGGGGCCGCGGGCCGCTGGTGACGGGGTTCGCCGTGCTCGCCCTGGCCGGCCTGGCGTTGGCCGTCGGCGTGCAGGCCGACCGCTATCTCGCGGTGCTGCCCGGCCTCCTGCTCTACGGCATCGGACTCTCGCTCGTGCTCACCACCAACGACCCCGTCAGCCTCGACTCGATCCCCACTGAGGACGAAGGCCAGGCATCGGGCGTCTCGGCCACCGCCGAGCAGGGAGGCGGCGCCATCGGCATCGCCGTTCTCTATGCCCTGTTCCACAGCACCTACGCCAACCGGCTCTACGACATCATCGACAAGAGCCCGCTCGCCGATCTGACCCCCGACCAGGCATCGGCCTTCCGCGATCGGCTGACCAGTGCCGAGCAGACAGGCCTGCACCCCGACCACTTCGACCCGTCGTTCGTCGACTACCTGCGCCCGGCCCGCGACGCCTCCACCCACGGCTACACGATCGTCTTCCTTGCAGTAGCGGCCATCGCCATCACGGGCGCCGTGGTCACCTGGTGGCTCGTCCGACGTCCGACCAACGCCGACGAGGCCGACGACGAGATCGCTCCGATCGCCTGATCCCGCCGGTCACCTCTCGTCTCGGCCCGTCCCGTTCTCGTCCCCCGTTCTGGCATGCAGATCGGGCGGACGTCCGCGCACAATGCGTGCCAGAACGGAGGGAATCGAGCCCTCGGTCAGTCGTCGCGGCGCAGGAGCATGACGCCGGCGGGGGTGAGCCCACCGCTCGACACCACCGCCACCCGGGCGTCGCGGACCTGGCGCTCGCCTGCCTCGCCCCGCAGCTGCGTGACCGCCTCGTGCACGAAGCCCATGCCGTGGGTGCGACCGGCCGACAGCTGGCCGCCATGGGGGTTGAGGGCGACGACCCCGCCCTCGCGGGCGATGTTGGTACCACCGGCGAGGAAGTCGCCGGCCTCGCCGATGCCGCAGATGCCGAGGCCCTCGAGCCACGACACGGCGTTGAAGCTGAACCCGTCGTAGAGCAGGGCGACGTCGATGTCGGCCGGCGTCATGGTCGTGCGGGTCCAGAGGTGCGCCGACGGGCCGAGGACGTGGGGCTCGTGGGTGACCGTCGACTGGTCCCACGTGACGCGCTCGGTCATCTGGGTGCCGACCGCCTCGACGCGCACCGGCGGTCGGGGCAGGTCGCGTGCCGCCTCCGCCGACGACACCACGACGGCGATGGCAGCGTCGGCGGGCACGTCGCAGTCGTAGAGGCCGAACGGGGTGGTGATGGGACGGGCCGACATGTAGTCGTCCATCGTCATCGGGTCGCGGTAGATCGCCTTCGGGTTCAGCGCGGCGTTGGCCCGCTCGGTGACGGCGATCCAGCCGAGGGCCTCTCGGGTGGTGCCGTAGCGGGCGAAGTGGTTGGAGGCGCGCAGGGCCAGGGTGATCGACGCTGACCCCACCCCGTAGGGCCCCTCGTAGCCGGGCACCCGGGCGGCGCCGCCCCCGCCCATGCCGTAGGGGTTGGCCCCCTCCCCCATCTGGGCCCGCATCCGGGCGGCGAAGGTGGCCTGCCAGACGGTGCGGAAGCACACGACGTGGCGCACCAGACCGGCCGACACCGCCAGCATGGCGGCGATCACCGAGCCGGCCGGTCCGAAGGTCTCCATCCCGCCGTTGAACCAGACCGGTCGGATGCCGAGGGCGTCCTCCACGGCGCTGACCCCACCCTCGCCGAAGCCGCCCCCGGCCATCCCGCCGGGATAGGTCGACAGGCCGTCGATGTCGTCGAGCTCGAGACCGGCGTCGGTCACCGCCTCCCGGATGGCGTCGACGGTCAGCGACAGCGGGGCCCGCATGAGGCGCCGCCCGATGTCGGACATCCCGACCCCGGTCAGCACGACGCGGTCCTCGAAGCGCTCCCCCGAGCCCACCGCCGGTGGGGAGAAGCGTCGGTGCTCGCCCGGGGGGACCTCGTCGCCCGGCAGCTCGGCGTCGGGCTCACCTGTGGGGACGTACAACGGGATCCAGACGTCCTCGACGTGCTCGAAGCGGGGGGTGACCCGCATGCCGACCCGAACGTCGTCGACATCGACGTCGACCAGGTTGGTCATGACCCGCACCCGCGGGTCGACGTCGAGCGCCACCATGGCGACCGCGTAGGGCGGGGTGAATCGGGGATCCCACTGCTGGCGGTCGACCGTCACGCCGGCGACGACCCCGTCCCCCGAGACCTCCCGTCGACCGAGGTCGCTCGAACGGCAGTAGCGGCACACCGGTTGGGGCGGGTGCAGCAGGGCGCCGCAGGCGTTGCACGACACGAACGAGAGCATCCCGTCCTTGCCGGCTTCCCAGAACGGCCGACTCTCGTCGTCGAGCAGCGGGAGGGGACGATCGACACCGTCCATGGTGAGGCGTTCGGTCACGCGCGTCTCCTGTAGCGGCAGTGGTGTCGACCGGTCAGAAGGTGCCGATGCCAGCGGCCTCGTTCTGGACCTTCCACTTCGCCTTGGGCATGCGCGTCGTGTCGACGTCGGTCGCCAGCGAACGCAGTGCGCCCACCGTCGCCTGGTCCTTGGGCGTGTGCTGGAACGGGTCCCAGTCGAAGAACCGGCAGGAGTTCTGCCAGGTCATGGCGTGGATCTCGTCGTCGGTGCACCCGGCGTCCTGGAACTCCTTCCAGGAGAACTCGGGGGACTCGGGCCACGTCGTGTCGGTGTGGGGGTAGTCGCACTCCCAGGCGATGATGTCGATGCCGATCCGCTTGCGCAGCTCCAGCCCGGACGGGTCGGTGATGAAGCAGGCGAGGATGTGGTCGCGGAAGACCTCCGACGGCGTCTTGCCGCCGAAGTCCTCGGCGTCGTGGAGCCACTTCTGGTTCTCGAAGTGCCGGTCGATGCGGTCGAAGTAGAAGGGGATCCACCCGATCCCTCCCTCCGACAGCGCGACCTTCAGATCGGGGAAGCGCCGCAGCGTCGGGCCGAAGAGGAGGTCCTGGGCGGTGATGGCGCTGATCTGGCAGGCGAGCACCATGAGGTGGTCGATCGGTGCCTCCTCGGGCCGGTTGATCACACCGAACCCGGCGCCGATGTGGAGCGACAGCACCATGTTCTCGTCGCTGAGCGCCTGGAACATCGGGTCCCAGTAGCCGGACAGGAAGCTGGGGTAGCCCTGGACGTGGGGGGTCTCGAGGAAGCTGACCGACCGACAGCCCTTCTTGGCGATGCGGTGGATCTCGTCGACGGCGAGCTCGACGTCCCACATGGGAACGATCCCGAGAGGGATGAACCGGCCCGGATAGGCGGCGCACCACTCGTCGATGACCCAGTCGTTGTAGCCCCGCAGCATCACCAGCCCGAGCTCCTTGTTGGGGCCCTCGGCGAAGGTGCGGGCGTTCCACCCGGCCATGGTGGGGAAGTTCATCGACGCGAGCACGCCGTTGGCGTTCATGTCGGCCACCCGGGCGTGGACGTCGAAGGTGCCGGGCCGGAGCTCTACGTAGGCGCCAGGGTTGAAGCCCCACTCCTCACGCGGCCACCCCACGGTCGCAGCCATCCCGAACGGGGTCGAGGTCGCCTCCCCCTGGAACACCCACTCGTCGACGCCCTGGGCGTTGCGGACGACCTTGGGGACCTGGTCACGCCACTTCGCCGGCACGTGGTTCTCGAACATGTCGGGTGGCTCGATGAAGTGGTCATCGATGCTCACAAGGATCATGTCGTCGAGCTGCATGGTGTTCCCCCTTCGGACCGATGTCCTGGTTCCTGACACTAGCGTCACCTCGCCGACTTCGCTCCTCAGTCGGACGGCGGACACCTCGGCAGGCGGTTCGAACCCAGCGGTAGGGTCGGCGGGCACACGACCTCGGGGGGATGACGATGGCGCAAGGACCGTGGTGGCGCGGGGTGGAACCGGGCCGACGCCTCGAGGGCAAGCGGGCGTTCGTGACCGGTGCCGGCACCACCCCGGGCGGTGAGCTGCTCGGCATCGGCGAAGCCATCGCCGTGCTGTTCGCGGCGCAGGGCGCCAAGGTCGCCGTCGCCGACGTGTCGGCCGATCGGGCCGCAGCGACCCTCGCCCTCATCGACGAGATCGGTGGTGAGGCGGTGGCGACCGTCGGCGATCTCACCAGCGAGGCCGACAGCACCCGGTGCGTGACCGAGGCTGCGGAGGCCTTCGACGGCCTCGACACCCTGGTCAACTGCGCGGCCGTCTCGCCGACCAGCGGCGGCCGGCCCGCCGAGCTCGACCTGGCCGAGTGGGACCGAGTGATGAAGGTCAACCTCCACGCCACCCTGCTCGCGACGCGCGCCACCATCCCTCACCTCCAGGAGGCGGGGAGCAGCTCGATCGTGAACATCTCGTCGATCGCCGCCATCCGGGGTCTGGGCTCGGGCGCCTACGCCGCGTCCAAGGCGGCGCTGGGTGGGCTCACGCGCGACTGGGCGTTCCTGCACGGCCGGGAGGGCATCCGGGTGAACGCCATCCTGCCCGGGCACGCCTACACGCCGATGGGCGATCAGGGCGGCGAGCAGATCCGCAAGGTCCGACTGCGCTCCGCGCTGCTCCCCGTCGAAGGCGTGGCCTGGGACATCGCCTGGCCGGCGGTGTTCCTCGCATCCGAGGAGAGCCGGTGGATCACCGGGCTGGAGATCCCCGTCGACGGCGGCACGACCTCGATCACCCCGCTCGGCGGGTGGATGGTCAACATGCGCGACCCGGAGCCGGAGTAGCGACCTCTTCTCGGCCGGCCCGAACCGGTCAGCCGCGGTCGATCTGCGACGTGGGGGTCGAGCGCTCGAGCATGCCGTTGGCCGTCTCGCCGTCCCAGGTGTAGCGGACGATGGTCTGTTGCAGGGTCAGCCCGGGCCCGATGCCTTCCGGCATGACCATGAACGTCGGCAGGATCGTCTCGCCTTCGATCGTGACCGTGCGACCGTCAGTTGTCTCCAGCACGACGGTGGCGTCCTGCGGCTCGGCCGACAGGTCGGTGAGCCACGGTGCCTGCACGACGCGGGCGGGGATCAGCGCACCCTCGCCCTCGAAGATGAACCCCTCGTTGAACGTCGGCTTGCCGTCGGCGCGGGGCGGATAGACGCAGTGCCCGAAGGCCCGACCGCTGGGGAACACCGCCGACTGCCAGGCGTGGCCCCAGAAGGTGGCGAGCCGGCGGACACCGGTGCGCCGCACGCGCAGACCGCCGCCGTTGATCGGGAGCTCCTCGTCGCCGACGCGCAGCACGCCCTCGGCCCGGAACAGCTGCTCGAACCGAGGCCCGCCCATGAGGTCGCCCTCTTCCTGGGTGGCGAGGACCAGCGCCGCCTCTTCGAGCAGCGATCCGGTCTCCCAGGGGGGCGCCGCCGAGCGCAGGTCGACCTCGAAGGAGACGGGTACCTCGGGACCGGTGCTGAAACCGGGGATCCAACCGTCGATCTGCTCCTTCACGCTGGTTTCCGTGCCGATGCCGTCGTAGCGCGCCCGCCAGTGCACGAATGGCTCGATCAACTCGAACGCCAGCGGCCCGCTGCCGCAGATGCGCGCCCGTCCGTCGGCGCCCATCGGATCGTGCGACGGCCGAGGCCCGTACCCGTTCAGCACCCGGCCGCCCTTCATCGACAGGTTGAGCTGGATCTCGTGGGTGTCCCACGTCTCGCCCACCGCCTCCACGCCGACCCGCGGGAGCCCGACGACGTCGGTGTCGTCCCAGAGCCAGATGTTCACCGACTCCCGCATCTCGGGATCGTCGGGTCGCTCCGGGAGGAGGTACTCCCGAGCCTCGTCGAGTCCTCCGGTGAGATCCGTCGCCATCATGCGCCCCCTCGGCCGTTGCCCCGCGAGGTGACACGCTAGTCAGAGACCGGTCTCCTCCGCGTAGCGGAGCAGCAGCGCGGTCAGCTCGGCAGGGCGGCTGAGGGCGGGGAGGTGCCCGGAGTCGATCTCGTCGGGCACGAGACCGAGCCGCGCACCCGCGACGCGCCGCTGCAGCTCCGGCGGGAAGAGGCGGTCGCGCGTGCCGATCACCATCCGGGTGGACACGTCGGGCCAGCGATCGAGCGGCCACACGTCCTCGA
>DATDIY010000222.1:0-26383 GCA_036520815.1 Acidimicrobiales bacterium | reverse complement strand
GGGATGGCCATGGCTCCCGCCATCAGCGAGCTCATCCAGCCGGCCTTGTAGCCGAAGCAGTGGAAAAAGGGTGTCGGGATCACGTAGCGGGACTCGCCGTTGAGCACGAAACGATCCGACCAGATCCCGTAGCCCCGGAGGCTGGCTCCGTGCCGAAGCATGACCCCCTTCGGGAGCCCGGTGGTGCCTGAGGTGAAGATGACGTCGCTGACGTCGTCCGATCCCCCCGCGGCGAGAGCTTCGTCGACCTGCTCGACCGGCACCGCGTCCCCGCGCTCGAGGAACGCCGCCCACGTCGGGCTGGCGGCCTCGGTCGGCGGGGGCACGACGACGACGTCGTCGAGGGCGGCGAGGTCCGGACCCGCAGCGCGGAGTGCCTCCACGTAGTCGATCCCGAGGAACCCGTCGGCGACGAAGAGCGTGCGGGCGTCGGTGGTGCGCAGGATGTACGCCGCCTCCTCCCCCTTCAGTCGGGTGTTCAACGGGACCAGCCAGGCCCCGACCGCCTGCAGGCCCAGGGCGGCCAGCACCCAGGTCGCCGAGTTGGGGGCCCACACCGCCACCCGGTCGCCCCGCTGGACCCCGCTCGCCAGCAGGCTGCGGGCCACCGCCACCATGCCGCGCTCGACATCGACGAACGTCAGGCGCACGTCCCCGTCGACGAGCGCGTCACGGTCGCCGAAGCGCTTGGCGCTGGCTCGGGCCATACAGGGGATGGTGCCGAACCGCTCATCGGCTCGCATGGTCGCCTCCGGTTCGACGTCGCGTCACCAGAGGGGTCTAGACGGCCCGCATGCGGAGGTGGGCGACCGCGACGTCACGGCCCGCTCCCTCGTCTCGCAGAACCGACCGGCAGGTGACGGCATCGCGCGTCTGCAGTGCGTCAGCGGTGATGATGAACGGGCCCTTGCGACCGGCGGCGACGAGCCTCGTCGATGCCTGCTCGACCACCAGATCCTCGGTGCCGGCGGTCACTGCCGCCGCCTCCAGCGCCGCCGCCTCGGTGACCACCAGGATCGGACCGTGGTGCAGCACCGGCTCGATCGACATCTTCGTGCCGATCTGGGGGTTGATGTCGTCGATCACGAACCCGCCACCCGGACGACGACGGGCCGAGTAGGCCTCCCACAGCGGTGGGAGGTCCGGGGTGTCGGGGACGCCGTCGCCAGGGTCGAGGTAGCGGAACCCCGGCGGGGTCGGCGCGAGGACGGCCCAGTCGAGGGTGACGTTCCCGATGACCCGCTGTGGGTCGTCGGCGGCGACGATGCGGGCGTCGGTGAACAGCTGCGTGCGCGCCTCGCGCACGACGTCGCTGTGCAGGACGATGAGGTCGACGTCGGGGGCCGGGTCGAACACGTCGACGACGACGTGGGTGATGGCGATCTTGTAGAAGCGATCCATCGAGTTGCCCGCAGCGTCGAGCGCCGAGATGGCGAGCGGTGCGGTGAGCGGCGCCACGGGCGTGCGCATGTCGTGGCGGATGCGCATGCGTCCTTCCGCCCGCTCGCGGTCGACCAGAACCGAATGACTGCCGACATACCGGTACGACACCAACTCACGCAGCGCTTCCCACAGTGCGTCGGAGTCGATCTCATCGGGGCTCTGGATGTTCGCCAAACCGGTCTTCATCGCCTGCTCCAGGGCTCTGGCCAACGGTGTAGCTCGGTGGGGACGAGGTGCTCGTCGAGCACATCATGTCGCGGACCTCAACGCAGGCGCGGCAGGACCTCGTCGGCGAAGCGCTTGAGGTTGTCGAGCGTGTCGATGTCGACCTGCACGCAGTCGGCCCCCACCTCGGCGTAGCGGAGCAGCTCGTCGGCGTCCGCAGTGCTCTTGGAACCGCTGCAGTAGATCCGCAGCTCGGAAGGGTCCCGGTCCTGGCGGGCGCACGCCTCCCGGAGGAGCACCAAGTGCTCGGCGAGGCGGTCCGGCGACATGTAGGCGGCGATCCACCCGTCGCCGAGGCGGGCGGCTCGGTCCATGGCGGGCTTGGTGTGGCCGCCCACGATGATCGGGATGGGCCGCTGCACCGGACGGGGCTCCGGGTCCATCGGGGGGATGTCCCAGAACTCGCCGTGGAACTCGACGTGCGAGCCTTCCTCGGTCCAGATGGCCCGCAGGAGGGCGATGTGCTCGTCGGCCCGGGCACCACGCCGGTCCCACGGCATGTTCATCGCCTCGGCCTCCTCCTTCAGCCAGCCCACGCCGATCCCGTAGATCAGCCGGCCGCCGGAGTACTGGTCGACGGTCGCCAGCTGGCGGGCGTTGAGCACCGCGTTGCGGATCGTCAGCACCGCGATGGCCGTGCCGAGCTTCACCCGCTCGGTGATTCCGGCCACGTAGGCCAGCGTGGTCATCATCTCGTAGTTGGGTGCCAGCAGCTGCGAGACGGCGTCGTCGGCGATCGCCGTGGGTGTGCGCGGCAGGATGTACTCCGACTCCGTGTGCTGGGGCATCACGACGTGGTCGACGCCCCAGACGATGTCGTAGCCGGCCTGGTCGGCGGTGGTGCACCACTCGCGCACGAACTCCGGCGACGCCTGCTGGCCGGTGTGAGGGATACGGACCCCGATCTCCATCGAGCGTCTCGCCCTCAGGCCTTGCGCCCGGGTATCGGGCGGGGCGGGCGCTCCCAGTAGGACGCGTACGTCGGGAAGGCGTCGGGCATCTGGGCACCCCTCATCGCGCTGTTGTGCGGCACGGGCGGGATCCGGTCGGTCCCGTGCTCGGGATGGTTGAACTCCTGGTGGTACCAGGCCCGGAGATCCCGCTTGGCGAAGAACCAGTCGTCGCCGACCTTCTCGTAGGTGTCCCAGTAGATGTAGGCCTCGTCGAACCAGTACTCCGGCTCGGGATCGACGATGTGGTGCTGCGCCCGGCAGTACACCGCGCCGTGGGCGTGGGTGTCGTCGTCGAAGTCGATGATGTGGTTGGCCACGAGGTGCATCGTGCAGTGGAACTTCCGCAGGACGTTGTCGTAGAAGGTGCGCACACCCTCCCGACCGGTGCCGTACTTCCCGTTGTCGAGACCCTCGAGGAACAGCTCGGCCACGCCGTCGATGTCCTTGCCGTCGACCGTGAACGCATAGCGCTCGGCCAGCTGGCGGATCTTGTCCCGGGCGATCAGCTCCTCGATCGCGTCCATGTGGTGCCCCTCTCGTCGTGAGCCGCCGGCAGCTTTCCGGCGGCGTGTCGTGGATTCTGCCCCTGCGACGGCGTCGCCACCGCATGCTGCGATTCGCGGGCCGACGTCGGAGGCCCTCGGTCCGGTCAAGCCCCGCGACCGGAGCCCGACACCGACTCGGCGTCCTGGGCGAGCTCGCCCGACGCCGGGTAGTCGATCTTGCCGTTCGGCATCCGAGGCACCCGGTCGACGAACCGCACGCGCCGCGGGACCTTGTAGCCGGCGAGCACGGATCGCACGGCGGTGGCGATGTCGTCGGCCTCGAGCGTCACCCCTGGGGCCACCTGCACCAACGCGGCCACCGCCTGGCCGAAACGCTCGTCGGGCACCCCGACCACGACGCAGTCCTCGACGTCGTCGAGCGCGCTGATCGCCTGCTCCACCTCGGCCGGGTAGACCTTCTCGCCACCCGTGTTGATCGTGCTCGTGCCCCGACCGATCAGGGTGACGGTGCCGTCGGGGTGAACCTGCCCGAGGTCGCCGGGCTTGGCGTACCAGACGCCGTCGCGCTGGAAGTAGACCTGGGCGCTCTTCTCGGGGTCCTTGAAGTAGCCGGTCGCCGTCGCCGGACCGGCCATGGTGCCGATCTCCCCTACCGGGAGCTCCTCGCCGTCGGCGCCGAGCACGATCAGCCCGGGTGCTGCCTTGAAGGTCGCGGTCGTCAGCTCGTCACCGGCGCGCAGGAGGTTCACCCCGTAGGCACATCCCTCGGTGGCGCCGCACGAGTCGTGCAGGGCGACCTGCGGGATCCGCTCCAGCAGGGCCGCCTTGTTGTGCGCGCTCCACGCCACGCCCGCCGACCCGATGGCCAGGATCGAGGTGGTGTCGTAGGGCCGACCTTCGGGATGGCCCTCGTCGAGCGCCTTGACCATCGGGATGGCGAAGGCGTCGCCGACGATCGCCACGATCTCCCCTCGCACGCGCTCGACCGTGGCGAACAGCTCGTGGGCGTCGAAGGTGTGGCTGAGCAAGGTGGTGACGGTGCCGCCGGCGGCGAGCGACGGGAGAGCGGCGACGACGAAGCCGGTGCTGTGCATGAGCGGGGAGGCGGGGATGCCGCTCACCTGTCGGCCCTGGGCCGCCCGCTCCACCGCGAAGGTGACCGGGTCGACCGTGATCTCCTCGTCGAGGAGCATGTCCCGGTACCAGAGCACGAACGTGATGCTCCGCTCCATACGGACCAGCACACCCTTGGGAAGACCAGTCGTGCCGCCCGTGTACGAGAGCCAGACGTCGTCCTCGCTCCTGGCCACCCGGGCCGCCGGGTCGTGGCCGGCGACCAGGTCCTCGTAGGCCAGCGCCGGGATGGGGTGCGGATCGTCGGTCCCGCCGACCTCGATCCAGAGCCGGATCTCGCCCGCCCGCTCGACCATGGGTACGACCCGGTCGCGCAGGCCGGCGTCGTACACGAACGCCTTGGCCTCCGAGTTCTGCAGGATCGACAGCAGCTCGTCGCTGCCGTACCGGAAGTTGACGTTGGCGGGGACCGCCCGGATCTTCAGGGCCCCGAAGAACGCCTCGACGTACTCCGGGCAGTTGTAGAGGTCGATGGCGACGGTGTCCCCCGGGCCGATCCCGGCCCCGAGCAGGGCCTGGGCCAGACGCGCGGCGCGGTCGTCGAACTGGCTCCAGGTGATCCGCCGGTCACCGTGCTGCAGGACGGGTGAGTCCGGGATCCGGTCGGCGATCGCCTCCCACAGGTTGGCGTGATGCTTCACCAGCTCCGACACGACACTCCCCCACGCACTCCGTCCGGCTGGCTGCCCCGGGCGCGAGCGGGTGCCTCCGTCGAGCACAGTAGGTGGCCCCTCGGAGGGCCAGCCACCTTCTCGGGGTCGCCTGACCAACTGCGCACGCGCCGAGGGCCGGCCCCGCAGGACCGGCCCTCATGGAATCGAATCGCCGAACTCAGATACGGGCGATCTCGTAGCGCTGGTTGGCCTCGAAGCGGGCCTTGAACTCGGCCCGGGTGACGATGCCGGTCTCGACGTCGGGCGACAGCGCCCGCAGGGCCCCGACGGTCGCCTGGTCCTTGGGGATGTCGGCGAACGGGTCGTACTTGCAGAAGCGGGCGACGTTCTCCCAGGTGACCTTGTTGATGTCGGCGTCGCTGAGGCCGGCGTCCTGGCACTGCTGGAGCAGGAACTCGGGGGCGTCGGGCCACAGCGAGTCCGAGTGCGGGTAGTCGGTCTCGAAGGCGATGATGTCGATGCCGATGTCCTTGTAGAGCTTCAGGGTCGTCGGATCGGAGATGAAGCAGGCCAGCGAGTGCTCGCGGAACACGTCGCTCGGCATCTTGTCGCCGAAGTCCTGGCCCAGCCAGCGCTGGTTCAGGTAGTGGCGGTCGACCCGGTCGAGCATGAAGGGGATCCACCCGATTCCGCCCTCGGAGAAGGCGAACTTCAGCCCGTCGAACTTGCGCATGACAGGACCCCACAGCAGGTCCTGCACGCACAGCACCGACACCTGGGTGGACAGCACCATGTAGTTGTCCATGTGCAGGTCGGGGCCCATGTTGATGGCGTCGAGGCCCTGCCCGATGTGGAGGCACACCACCACGTCGGTGTCGACGCAGGCGGTCCAGAACGGATCCCAGGAGTCGCTCTGGTAGCTCGGCAGGCCGAGCAGGTGGGGTAGCTCGGGCATCGAGATGGCCCGCACGCCCTTGGCGGCCATGCGGCGCACCTCGGCGGCCAGCAGGTCGGCGTCCCACACCGGACCGATGCACAGCGGCATGAAGCGGCCCGGGTAGGAGCCGCACCACTCCTCGACGTGCCAGTCGTTGTAGGCCTGGATCATCACGAGCGACATGTCCCTGTCGGTCGACTCGACGAAGCGGCCACCGGAGAACCCGGGCATGCTCGGGAAGCACATCGACGCCAGCACGCCGTTGCGGTTCATGTCCCGGATGCGCTCGTCGATGTCGTAGGCGCCCGGTCGCATCTCGGCGATGGAGGCGGGGTTGAAGCCCCACTCCTCCTTGGGCCACGAGACGGTGGCGTTGAGCCCGACCGTGCCGACGTCCTTGCCCTGGTAGATCCAGTGGTCGAAGCCGCCCTCGTCGCGCACCAGCTTCGGCGCGTCGTCCTTGTACTTCTCGGGCAGACGGCCGTCGAACAGGTCCGGCGGCTCGATCGTGTGATCGTCGATGCTCAGGATGATCATCTCGTCGACGTTCATCGTGCTCCCCCTCTTTCGAGTCTGACTTCGTTGATCAAGCCCGGGCGCTCTCGACGACCTGGCCGGGGACCGCTTGGGTGCTGCGGCCCTCGTCGATGACGACCTCGCCGTTGACGATCACGTAGGGCATGCCCTGGGCCTGCTTGGTCATCCGGCTGCCACCGCCGGGGATGTCCTCGAGGGTCTCCAGCGCGAGGGGCGAGACCGTGTCGGGATCGAACACGACCAGGTCGGCGGCCTTGCCCACCTCGATGGTGCCGCGCTCGTCCTGGATGCCCAGGAACTCGGCGACCTCGGAGGTGAGGGCGGCCACGCCCGCCTCGAGGGTGAACCGGCTGGTCTCCTTGACCCAGTGCTGCAGGAAGTAGCTGGTGTAGTCGCCACCGGCGAAGGTCTGGAGGTGGGCGCCGCCGTCGGAGATGCCGACGAGGGTGGCCGGGCTCTTCAGGATGCGCTCGAGCGGGCCCTCGTCGACGTTCACCGGACCGGAGATGCGGAAGAAGGTGCCGAGCCCATCGGCGATGGCGGTGTCGAACATGACCTCGGCCGGGGTGCAGCCCCGCTCCTCGGCGATGTCGGTGAGCAGCCGGCCCTCGAGCTTCTCGGTGTCGGGAGTGGTGCCCTTCTCGACCGAGACCATCGAGAGGAACTTGGCGCTCTCCCAGATCTCGCTGAGCTTGGCCCGCCACTCGGGGTCGCTCAGGAAGGCGACCTTCTGGGCCGGGTCGTACTTCGAGAAGTCGACCCAGGGCTCGGAGATGGCGAACACCGACGACAGCTTCTTCAGGGTGAAGCGGGTCTCGGGGCGCTGGCAGCGGGCCACGGCGTAGATCTCGCGACCCTGTCGCTGCTGCTCCTCCATGAACTCGAGGGTGGCCTCCCAGTTGGGGGCCCCCATACCGAAGTCGTTGAACGAGACGACCGCGCCGGACGCGTCAGCCAGGTTGGCGAACAGGTCGCGGTCTTCCTGGTTGATGCCCTCGCGCTTGCTCTTCGGGTTGAGCGAGAACAGGCGCACGCCCTTGCGCTTGACCGCGTCGGCCAGGGCGTAGATCTCCTTCTCGGAGGCGAGGAACGACGGGATGTGCTCGCCGTGCTCACCGCGCTGGTGGGGAGCATGGCTGCTGGAGAAGCCCGAGGCCCCGGCGTCGAAGGCCTCCTCCACCAGGCGGACCATCTCCCCGATCTCCTCGTCGGTGGACTCCCGCTCGAGGCACTCGGCCCCGAGCACCCAGCGCCGCAGAGCGCTGTGACCGATCTGGGCCACCACGTTCACACCGAGCGGGTTCTGCTGCAGGAACTCCAGGTACTCGGGGAACGTCGCCCACGGGAACGGGCCCTGCAACTCCAGCGCCTTCTTCGGGATCTCCTCGGCCGCCGCGAACAGACCCATCAGGTAGTCCTGGTCCTCGGCACGCACCGGAGCCAACGTGTAGCCGCAGTTGCCGGTGAGGATCGTGGTGACGCCGTGGACCGTCGTCGGGTTGGCCGCCGGGTCCCACAGGAGCTGGGCGTCGTAGTGGGTGTGGGCGTCGATGAAACCGGGGGCGACGACCTGGCCACCGGCGTCGATCGTGCGGGTGGCGTCTCCCTCGACGGCGCCGACCGCGGCGATCCGCCCGTCCTTGACCGCGACGTCACCGGAGTAGGGCGTGTTGCCGGTGCCGTCCACGATCAGGGCGTTCTTGACGACGAGGTCGTACGTCATGCCCACCTCCACTTCCAGTGCTGGGTCAGGTTGTTCCACGAAATGTAACCGACGGACTGGGCGGCTCCGCCTGTGACAGCTGCCCCTGGATGGACACCTGCCGACGGGCTCCTACACGGCCTTCTCGTGGGCCATCCGCTGGCCCTCACCCGACAGATACCCCTGAGCTCGCAGCATCCGCTCGACGCCGCCACCGGCGACGATCTCCTGCAGCGCGTCGGGGAGGGCCTGTCCGGTGATCGAGGTGCCCTTGGTGGTGTTGGTCACCTGGCCGTTGGTCCAGTCGGCCTCGACCACGTCGCCTTCCTCGAAGGCGTCGAGGATGCCCAGGCACGGAAGGACCGGGAGCCCGACGTTGATGCAGTTGCGCAGACCGAGGCCGTTGAACGACTCGGCGATGATGCCGGCGAGGCCGAGGTACCGGAAGACGTTGCCGATGGGCCGACCCGACCCGACGCCGAAGTTGTGCCCGGCGAGCAGCACGTCACCCGGCTCGACCTGGCGAGACCAACCGGGACGGTTGGCCGACATGCAGGCGTCGATCTGGCCCTCGCGGTCGGCGAAGATGGCGTAGCCGGGGATGATGAGGTCGGTGTCGATGTCGTCACCGAACTTCCACACCCTTCCGCTGAACGTCGTGTCCGTGGTCGTCTCCATCGTCTCGTCCTCGCTCTTGGTCCCAGGGCCGGTCAGGCGTTGACGCCGAACTCGCGCTTGCCGCCCAGGAACCCCTCGGCGACCAGCATCTCCTCGACGCCGCCGGAGCTGATGATGTCCTGCAGCACGGGTGGGACGGCCTGGCCGGTGATGGCCTCGCCGGTGGTGGTGTTCCTTACCTCGCCGGAGCCCCAGTCGGCCTCGACGACCTGGCCCTCCTCGAACAGGTCGAGGATGCCCTCACAGGGCAGGACCGGGAGCCCGACGTTGATGCAGTTGCGCATCCCGAGCCCGTTGAAGGACTCGGCGATGATGCCGACGATGCCGAGCCACTGGAACGTGTTGCCGATCCAGCGGCCCGAGCCGACGCCGAAGTTGTGCCCGGCCAGGAGCACGTCGCCGGGCTCGACCAGGCTGGACCAGCCGGGCCGGTTGGCCGACATGCAGGCCTTCATCTGGTCTTCCTTCGGGATGTAGAGCGCGAACCCCGGGATGATGAGGTCGGTGTCGATGTCGTCACCGAACTTCCACACCCGGCCGCTGAACGTCTTGTCCATCTCGTCTCCTGCTCAGGCGTCGCGCGGGTCGGTGATCACGCCGGCCAACGCAGAGGCGGCAACGGTGGCGGGCGAGCCCATGAACACCTCGGCCTCGGAGCTGCCCATCCGGCCCTTGAAGTTCCGGGTGGAGGCGGTGATGGCGGTCTCGCCGTCGGCCAGCAGGCCCATGTGTCCGCCGAAGCACGCACCACAGGTGGAGCTGGTGACGGTGGCGCCGGCGTCCATGAGGGTCGAGACGTACCCGAGCTTGATCGCCTCCTTGAGGATCTCCTGGCTGCCCGGGGTCACGAGGAAGCGGGTGCCGTCGGCGACCTTCTTGCCCTCGACGATCTCGGCGGCGATCTTGAAGTCGCTGAGGCGGCCGTTGGCGCACGAGCCGATGAAGGCCTGGTCGACCTTCCGGCCGATGACCTCACTGATGTCGCGGGAGTTGTGGGCCACGTGGCCCGGCAGCACGACCTGGGGCTCCAACGTCGAGAGATCGATCTCGATGGTCGTCTCGTACTCGGCGTCGTCGTCCGGTCCGACACCCTCGAAGTCGCGCTTGGCCCGACCCTTGAGGTAGTCCTTGAGGACGTCGTCACAGGGGAACAGCGAGAACTCGACGGACAGCTCGGCGGAGATGGTGGCCATGGTGAGGCGGCCGTCCATGTCGATGTTGGCGAGGCCGTCGCCGTGCCACTCGAGGTTGCGGCCGGCGAAGTCGCCGTACTGGCCGGCGATGTAGTGGATGACGTCACGGGGGAAGACTCGCTCGTTGAGCTCGCCGGTGAGCACGACCTTGGTGGTCGGCCCGACCGGGTACCAGGTCTTGCCCTTGCAGAGGATGAAGGTCATCTCCGACGGACCCATGCCGCGGGCCAGCACGTTCAATGCGCCCGACGAGCACGTGTGCGAGTCGGCGTTGGCCAGGATCTCACCGGGGACGGCGAGGCCCTCCTGGGCGACGAGGACGTGAGAGATCCCGTGCTGGCCGACGGGGAAGTAGTTCTTGACGCCGAACTTCTCGACGAACTCGCGCATCTTCTTGGCGTTGTTCGCCGCCGCGATCGTCGGCGCCGGCACGAGGTGGTCGTGCAGCAGCACCAGCTTGTCGGGGTCGTGGATCTTCAGCACGTCGTCGCGCATGTAGTCGAACGCCACGACGACGTCGACGTCGACCACCACCACGTCCCCGGGTCGAACCACGTCGACCTCGGAGTGGTTGGCCAGAATCTTCTCGACTGCGTTCATACCCATCGGTGTTCGCCTCGCATCTCGGTGCCTTCCACTGGTCGCCTCTTCGATCCTGTCATTTCTGGGGGCTGACGAGCGCCATCAGCTCCCCGACGTCATCGATCTTCTCCAGACCTCGAGCCAGCTCGTACAGCCGGCCGGCCTGCTCCTCACCCAACACCCTCGCCGCCATGTTCATGTACTTGCCGCGGAACTCCTCTTCGGAGAGCGGGTTCCCCGGGTTGCCCCGCGGGCGCAGGATCTCGGCGGTGAGCTCCCGGCCGTCGGTGGTGGTCACCGTGACCCGGCTCGGCATGCTGCCCTTGACCTTCGACATGAGTTCGGTGTCCTGGTAGACGACCGTCTTCGGGACCATCCCCTGGATCACAGGATCGGCCACGGTCTCCTCGGTGAAGGAGTCGACGTCGACCTTGCCCTGCACTGAGGCCACGGCCAGCGCGAACGGAAGGCTGGCCTGGGCCGCCACCACCGTGGACACCTTGTGCTTGGCCAGGAAGGGCTCGACCTTCTGCCACGCGGCGCTGATCTGCTCGATGTCGGTGTGGCGCAGGTCGTTGTCCTGCATCACCTTCAGCAGTGCCTCGACCGGAGCGTGCAAGGTCAGGTTCATGGGGTAGGGCTTGACCCAGCGGCGGGTGATCGCCCACGACTCGCCCAGGCCGTCGAGCAGTTCGGACGGATCGAGGTCGCCGTTGGCGAACTGGGCGGCGAAGCCCTGCACGCCCTCGAGTCCGAGCTGGGTCGCCTTGAAGCCGGTGGCGGCGAGCAGCGCCGCGTTCACCGCCCTCTCGCTGGCCATGCCTCCGTTGAGGGAGCGCTGCCAGGCCCCCTCCTCATGGCCCTGGAAGGTGCCGCCGGCGAAGGCGCAACCGAGGCCGAGGGCGTAGTTGGTGTTGTCGACCGACAGGCCGAGGAGCCGGGCGCACGCCGCCGACGAGCCCAGGATCCCCATGATCGCCGGGACGTAGACCTTGAGGTCGGTGCCGAACGGCATGGTGGACGACATCACCCTCGCCATCACCTCGTAGCTGATGGCGATGCTGAGGATCAGATCCTTGCCGGACTTGTGGTACGTCTCGGCCAGCGCGAGCGGGCCGGTGACCGAGAACGGGTACGGCCGCCCGCCGCCGCCGAAGTCGGCGTACTCGAAGCCGAGCGCCATCGTCCCGTTGGCCAGCGCCGCCTTGGAGGCCATCACTTTGGCGCCGGTGGCGATGATGGTGGCCTCGGGTCGGCAGGCGCCGTCGACGGCGCAGAACTCGGCGATCGCCTGACCCCAAGGCTTGGTCGCCCCGACGAAGAGGGTCTCGCCCAGGTAGTCGGCGACCACCCGGCCGGCCTCCTCGACCACCTCGGGCGGCAGGTCGTCGTAGGAGAGCCTCGCGACCCACTCGGCGAGCTCGCGGGTCACCATCCGTCCGTCGGGCGTGATGGTGGCGTCAGGTGCTTCCATTGAGGGTTCCTCGGCGTCTGTCACTCGTTGTATCGGTTCCGGAAGCAAGTCGGACACCGTGAGCCGCCCGATCTCACCGATACCACCCCACACCGTCCCCGATCACCTCCGGGTTGTACCCGGTACCACCCGGCGCGGACAAACCGACGGCGGTGCCGTACCGCTCTCACTCCGCGGCGAGGTGTTCATCGATCCACCGCAGACTGCGCTGCCAGGCGTCCCGCGCGGCGGCCTCGTCGTAGGAGCTGCGGGCGTCGCAGTGAAACCCGTGCTCCGGCTTCAGAACTGGCCGACGGGCTCGAGGCGCTCGCCCTCGAGCAGACGGTGCCCGAACTTCGACGGGACCGGACGGGACGAGCCCAGCAGTGCGTCGAGGGCGAAGCCTCGGCGCACCAGCGACGGCAGCTCGTGCTCCTCGGAGAGCCCGATCGCACCGCAGACCTGGATCGCCTGCTTCGACACGACATCGTGGGCGTTGCCGGCAACGGACTTGGCCACGACGGCGGCATCGACCGATCCGTCCTCCCACGCCGCCGCGATCAGCGCCTGCGCACCCACCATCTCGGCGTAGGCCTCGGCGAGGCGGTGGCGCACTGCCTGATAGGTGCCGATGGGTCGGCCGAACTGACGCCGAGCGCTCACGTGCTCGACCGCCGAGTCGATGATCCGTTGGCACAGGCCGACGAGCTCGCTGCCGATGGCGAGACGGCAGCGGCGCTCGATCTCGGGCCACGAACCCTGGAAGAACACGCCGTCGCCGCTGGCCTGGATCCGGACCCACTTCGAGTCGCGGGCCATGCCGCCGAGGGTGGTCTCCTCGATCGAGGAGGGCGCCAGCACGTGGAGGGTGCCACCGACCGGCACGAAGATGGTGCGCCTCGATTCGGCGATCGAGCGCAGCGCCACGCCGTGGACGCTCATCCCCTCCGACGCCACGCCCTCACCGGGCACCCGCCCGACGGGCCAGATCACGGCGCCGGAGACCTCGAGCCCGAGCAGGGCCATGGTCACCACATCGAGGGCATCGGTGTCGGCCGCCTGCCGGCCCTGCTCCTCGAAGAGGGTGGTGAACGCGAACGCCTCGTCGGTGGCGGCCAGCTCGGCCCAGCCGAACTCCGCCAGCGCCGGGCCAATGTCGTCGGCTCCCTGGGCCAGCGCCTGCTGGACCGAGGTCTGCACCAGTTCCTTCAGATCGTCGTCCATGGCGCTCAACCCACCGTCTCGCTCGGAAGCTGGAGCACCCGGTCAGCCACGATCGAGCGCTGGATCTCGCCGGCGCCGCCGAAGATGCTCGTGGCCCGGCTGTACCACCAGGTCTGGCGCCACTTCTCGGCGCCGTCGGCGAACACGAAGGCCGACCGGGGCATGTGGCGGGCGACCTCGTAGAGCGCCTGCTCGGCCCGGGCGAGGAGGATCTTGTCCGCCGAAGCCTCCGGACCGAGCGTGTCGCCCGCCTCGAGGCGTCGGACCGACACGATGGCCCGGGCCCGCACCTGCTGGATGTAGAGCCACGCCGCCCCGATGGCGTTGGCGGCGGTGTCGTCGACGCCGTAGTACTCGAGCGCCTCGGTCATCTGTCGGAGTCGGAGGCTCAGGAGGGCCTGGCGTTGGGCGGCGTACATGCTGCGCTCGTACTGGAGCATGTGCATGGCGACCTTCCAGCCGTCGCCCTCGCCGCCGATCATCCTGTCGATCGGCACCCGCGCGCCGTCGTAGAAGCTCTCGCTCATCTCCTCGATGCCGCTGGCGAAGACGAGGGCGTTGGTCTCGATGCCCGGGGTGGCGGCATCGATCAGCAGGGCTGAGATGCCGCGGTGGCGGCTCTCAGTTGTGCCGGTGCGCACGAGGGTGAGGAAGCGCTTGGCGAACTGGCCGTGGCTGGTCCACACCTTCTGCCCGTCGACCACGATCTCGTCGCCCTCGATCACGCCCTTGGTGCGCAGCGATGCCAGGTCGCTGCCGGCATCGGGCTCCGAGAACCCCTGGCCCCAGATCTCCTCGCCGGCGAGGTACCGGCTGAAGTAGGCCTCGGCGAGATGAGGGGCGAAGTGGATCAGCGCCGGACCGATGACCTCGAGCGAGAAGTCGGTGTCCGGCAGCTCGAACCCGGCGCGAGAGATCTCGTCGTAGTAGGTCGCCCGGTAGGTGTCGCCGCCGCCGAGCCCCCCGACGATCTCGGGCCAACCGGCCCGTTTCCAGCCCGCCTGCCACATCGCACCGCTCACTCCGATGCCGGCGAAGAGGGTCTCCTCGTGGGTCACCGGCGGCGTCTCGGGCTCGAGCTCGCCGCGATGCTCCTCCAGCCACACGCGCAACCCCAACCGGTACTCGGACAGGTCGCTGGGGAGGGAATCGATCGCCATCGTCACCGGCGCCAGACCTCCGCCGGCTTGACCGCGCCGCGGTCGAGCTCCGCCGTCGCGATCGGGTTGCCGACCTGTGTGTAGAGCAGCGCCGTCGCCAGGGCCTGTTCGCGACCGAGGTCGAGCGACTGCCAGAGCGCCTTCACCGTCCCCTGCACCGCCGCCGGGGGCTGCGAGGCGATGGCCGTGGCCAGCTGCTGGGCCCGGGCCAGCAGACCGTCGCGCGCGACGATCTCGGTCACCAGGCTGATCGCCAGGGCCCGCTCCGCGGTGACCCGCTCGTGGAGGCCCAGCAGCGACATCCGCACCACCTCGGAGAACGGCATCCGCGTGCGCATGGCCATCGGCTCGAGGGCGGCGACGAAGCCGTAGGTCACGTGAGGGTCGAAGAACTCCGCCTCGGGGCTGCAGATCACGATGTCGCAGTCAGCGATCCAGTAGAAGGCACCCCCGGCGCACATCCCCTGAACCGCCGCGATCACCGGCTTCCAGACCTCGTGGCGGCGCGGGCTGATGCTGCGACCGGGGTCCTCGTTCTCGGCCCAAGGGTGCGCCCTATCGACGAACGGGCTCTCGGTGTCGAGCCGCTCGGTCACGTCGACCCCGGTGCTGAACGCCCGGTCACCGGCCGCCGCCAGCACGACAGCTCGCACGTCGTCGTCGGCCTTCACCTCGCCCCACAGCTGAACGAACTCCGCCTGCATCTGCTCGTTGAACGAGTTGAGCTTGTCCGGGCGGTTCAGGGTCACCGTCATGACACCCTCCGGGGAGGTGTCGACGACGATGGTCTCGTAGGTCATCCGTTCTCGCTCTCGTCGTGAACAGGGGAAACGGCCCGACGATCTTCTCGGACATGGACGAGCGCGTCCAACCGGGGAATCTCGCCGGTTGGACGTGGCTCGGGAACACCCAGCGGTCCGCCGAGGGCCGGCGTCGATCCCCTAGAAGCCGGCGCGATCGGCGACGAGCCCGCGGTGGTAGGTGGTGTCGCCGAGCTGCACGCTCATGGCCGACGCCCGCTTGAAGTAGAGGTGCGCCGGGTGCTCCCACGTGAAGCCGATGCCGCCGTGGATCTGGATGTTCTCGCCGGACACATGGGTGAACGTGTCCGAGCAGGCGGCCTTGGCCAGCGACGCCACCGCCGCCAGCTCGTCGCTGTCGTCGGCCGCGCACGCCCCTGCGTAGTAGGCCGCCGACCGTGCCGACTCGACCTCCAGCAAGAGGTCGGCACAACGGTGCTTGATCGCCTGGAACGATCCGATCGGACGACCGAACTGCACCCGGTCCTTGGCGTACTGCACAGCCATGTCGAGGCAACGCTGGGAGCCACCGACCTGCTCGGCGGCCAGTGCGACCGCCGCCAGGTCGAGGACGCGGGACAGCACCGGCCAGGCGGCACCCTCCTCGCCGACGATGGTGCCTTCGACGCCCTCGAACACGAGCTCGGCCTGCTTGCGAGTCTGATCCAGGGTGGGTAGCAGCGTCCGGGTCAGCCCCGCAGCGTCCCCGTCGACGCGGAACAAGCTGATGCCGTTGGCGGTGCGGGCCACCACGAGCACCACGTCCGCGACATGACCGTCGATCACGTAGGACTTGGTGCCCGTGATGCGCCAGACACCACCGTCGTCGGTGGCGACGGCGGCGACCCCGGCTTCGTCCCAACGGCCGATCGGCTCGGCGAGAGCGAGCGTGGCGATGGTCTCGCCGGTGGCGATGCCCGGCAGGATCGCCTGGCTCGCAGCGTCGTCACCGGCGACCAGCAGCGTGTTCACCCCGAGCGCCACCGTCGAGAAGTACGGCGCGCACAGCAGGGCCCGGCCCATCTCCTCGAGCACGATGACCAGCTCCATGTAGCCGAACCCCTGGCCGCCGAACTCCTCAGGGACGATGAGGCTCTGCAGCCCGAGTTGCTCGGCCATCTGCGCCCACACCGCGGGGTCGTAACCCTCGTCGGTGGTCATCGACTCCCGCACCGCCCCCTCCGGCGACTTGGCCTCGAGGAACTGCCGGACGATCGATCGGAGCTCTTCCTGCTCCTCGGAGAAGGCGAGGTTCACGGCGTTGTCGACCCTTCGTGGTGCGCGTTCGGACCCGTCCTGTCTACTCCAACGGCACGCTCGAGGATCAGCCCGGACCGGGTCGGGCGACCCTCACGGCTCGCGCACGACCTCCTCGAGCAGCTCGAACTCGCGGTCGATCACATCCGGCAGCTCGTCGGTGTCGGGGCCGCCGAGCCAGAGGTCGAGCGCCCGCCGGTAGGTGAACAACGAGATCCTGGCGATCATCGTGCTCCGGCGATCCGGGGCCTCGACCCCTCGGCGGGTGGCGATGGCCTCGGCCAGCAGGTGGGCGTTGGCCCGGTGGTAGTCCTGCTCCCGGCCCCGCAGCGTCGGCGACGACGCCACCGCACGCGAGTACTGCAGCAGCGGTCCTCGGGCATGGGAGAGCGGTCCGGTCGTCCGGAGGATCGCAGCGCGGACGGCCTCGAGGTCGCCCACCGAGCTCGGCATCGAAGCCAGCTCGGTCACCACGCTGTGGATCCACTCCGACTCGCCGATGTACAGCACCGATTCCTTGGTCGGGAAGTACCGGAAGAACGTGCGCACGGCCACGCCGGCCCGTTCGGCGATCTCCTCGGTCGTGGTCGCGTCGAAGCCCCGTCTCGAGAACAGATCGAGGGCCGCGTCACGGAGCGCCGCCCGCGTGCGGCGCTTGTGCTCATCCCGCCGCGAGGTGGTCGCAGTGTCCGGTAGCGCCACGAGTGCTCCTTCAGCAGCGAACCGTGCCGGGCCGGACATTAGCCCCCGCCCGATCGGCCACCGAGGTGGACGCGGGTCTCGGACGCCGGGTGGCGCAAGGGGGTGGGGAATCCCGTACCTTCGTTCCTCGGACCAGATCGAGCCGGTCGATGCCGGGCGGGGTCCCTGCCGGTCGAGCACGTGGAGGAGAGTCCTGTGGCGTTCCAACCGATGAGCGGCGTGAAGATCGTCGAGGTGGCGCAGTACACCTTCACGCCGGCCGCCGGGGCCGTCCTCGCGGACTGGGGTGCCGAGGTGATCAAGGTGGAGCACGCCGTGACCGGCGATGCGCAGCGCGGCATCCAGGTGGGCACCGGCGGCGCCTCGGCCGGGTCCTTCCAGCCGATGATGGAGCACCCCAACCGAGGCAAGCGCAGCATCGGGCTGGCGCTCGAGCACCCCGCCGGACGGGAGGTGCTGATGGGGCTGGTGGCCGACGCCGACGTGTTCCTCACCAACTTCCTCCCCGCCGCTCGGCGGCGCCTCGGCATCGAGGTCGACGACATCCGCGCCGCCAACCGGGACATCATCTACGTGCGGGGCAGCGGCCACGGCCAGCGTGGTCCCGACGCGGAGAAGGGCGGCTTCGACGGCTCCACCTTCTGGGGTCGGATGGGCACCGGCTGGGGCACGACCCCGCCGGACAGCCCCAGCCTCATCACCATGCCGGCCGGCGCCTACGGCGACTCGATCGGCGGCATGACGATCGCCGGGGGCATCGCCGGCGCCCTCTTCGCCCGGGAGCGGACGGGCGAGACCTCGATCGTCGACGTCTCGCTCATGAGCGTAGGGGCGTGGATGATGGCCTTGTCGCTGTGCACCGAGATGCTGACGGGCGAGGTGCAGGAACCGCTCCCGCTGGACACGCCGCCGAGCATCGCCGTGAACCCGCTCATCGGGAACTTCCCCACCGCCGACGGCCGGTTCATCAACCTCTGCGTCCTGCAGCCCAGCCGGTTCTGGGTCGACGCCTGCGAGCACCTCGGCCTCGACGACCTGGCCAAGGACGAGCGCTACACCGACGGCAACGCCATCATCGCCGACGCGGTCGCCCTGGGAGAGCGGGTCGCCGACGCCTTCGCCGCCCAGAGCTACGCCTACTGGGTCGAGCGCCTCGAGACGTTCGGAGGCCAGTGGGCCCCGGTTCAGAACCCTCGCGAGATCGTCGCCGACCGCCAGATGGAGCCCAACGGCTACCTGCTACCCGTCACCGACCTCGAGGGCAACGCCCGCACGCTGGTCTCCAGCCCGGTCCAGTTCGACGAGACGCCGTTCGACATCGGTCGGGCGCCCCAGTTCGCCGAGCACACCGACGACATCCTGCGCGAGCTCGGCAAGGACGAGGACGAGGTCCTGCAGCTCAAGATCGACGGCGCCTGCACCTGATCGCCGGTCACCAACCGGGCCGAACCCATTCTTCCCACCTCTCAGGAGCACCCAGCGATGTCCTTCGTCAGCGACCTCTTCGATCTCAGCGGAAAGAACGCCGTCATCACCGGGGCCAGTGCCGGAATCGGCACGAGCCTCGCCAAGACGCTGGTGATGGCGGGGGCGCGGACGGTCGCGATCTCCCGGCGGGAGACCGTCCTCGACGACGACGCCATGGCCACCGGACGGATCAGCTCGGTCCGCGCCGACCTCGCCGACCACGACGCGGTCGTGGGGGCGGCGGCCGAGTGCCTGGAGGTGCTCGACGGGCGGGTCGACATCCTCGTCAACAACGCCGGTTGGGTCTCCGGCGGCACCAAGGCCGAGGACGAGACCCCGGAGATCATCCAGCGCACGTTGGCGATCAACCTGGTGGCACCGATCACGCTCGCCCAGTCGTTCCTCCCCGGCATGATCGAGGCGGGCGGGGGTTCGATCATCACCATCAGCTCGATGAGCGCGAACATCGGGAACGGGCGATTCCCCCAGGCCGTCTACGCCGCGTCGAAGGGCGGCATCGAGGCCCTCTCGCGCGAGTGGGCGACGCAGTGGGGCCGCCACGGCATCCGGGTGAACACCCTGGCGCCCGGGTTCATCGAGTCGGAGATCACCGGCGGCGTCATCCACCACGAGAAGACCCAGGCGTGGATCCTGCGCAACTCGCTGATCCAGCGCCACGGCGTGCCCCAGGACTTCAACGGCGCCCTGCTCCTGCTGGCGAGCGACGCCGGCAGCTACATCACCGGTCAGCAGATCCTCGTCGACGGCGGCTGGACGGCTCACTGACGCTCGGGCCTCGCCCTGCCAGGTCGTGCGCCCGGTCCTGGCGGTCCTTTGACAGCACGGGGGGCGATGCCTACGTTGCTCGCCCTGGACACCGCGCTCCGGCGCTCGAGGGGGAAGTTCGACATGACGAACGTGGTGGTCGGCGCCGGATCAGGGATGGGCAAGGCGGTAGCCGAGGTGCTCGCCCCACGGGGTCGGCTCATCCTCGCCGACGTGAACGGCGACAGCGTCAAGGCCGTGGCCGACGAGCTCGGCGGCGACGTCGAGGCGATGAGCTTCGACCTCACCGACGCCGCCAGCATCGACGCACTGGTCGCCGCTATCGGCGACAGCGTCGACGCCATCGTGGTCACCGCCGCCCTCTCGTCGTCGATGGCCAACGGCAAGAGGATCTTCGAGGTCAACCTCATCGGCTATGCCAACCTCCTTGCCGCGGTCGAGCCCCTCCTCCACGAGGGTTCGGTGGGGGTGATCTTCTCGTCGGAGTCGGGCTACTCCGCCCCCGCCACCCCGGAGCTCGTCGAGGTGCTCGACGATCCTCTGGCTGCCGACTTCTTCGACCGCATGGCCGCCATCGGGCTCGATCCCGACCATCCGAGCTTCGCCTACTCGGTCTCCAAGCTCGGGGTCCACCGCCTGGCGCAGAACCGGGTGTTCGCGTGGGGCGCCAAGGGCGCCCGCATCGTGTCGGTGTCACCCGGCATCAACGACACGCCGATGAACCGCCTCGACGAGTCGAACCACCCGGAGATCATGGCCGAGATCATCGCCAGCTCACCCCTGGGGCGGCGCGGCACCCCGCGTGAGGTGGCCGCCGTCGTCGACTTCCTCACCTCCGACGCGGCGTCGCTCATCACCGGCAGCGACGTGCTGGTCGACGGAGGGATGGTGCACTCGATCCCCAAGCATCCCCCGGTGGCAGCCGAGAGCTGACCTCCGGTCGCCCTCCGCCGGCGGCGGTCTCCTCGGGGACGACCGCCGGTCCATGAAGAGCTCGGGCCCGTCGTGATCGGTCAGGAACTTCCCGGCATTCCGCTAAGAACCTTCCATGATCCGGATCGTCCCCCCGCTGCCCGACCGTCCCCAGCTCTCGATGCGGCTGATCAACTACGCCGCCGAACGACCCGACAGCTGGGACCGCCTGACCGACCTCGCGCGCCTGCTCGACCTCGGCGGGGTCGACCGCCTGGTCGTGTCCGACCACGTGGTGTTCGGCGAGGATCTCGAGGCCTACGCCCGTCCCGAGACCGGGGGATCGGCAGGCATCAAGCAACCCACCGGTCCCGACGGCTACTGGATGGAGCCGCTGACCGTGCTGGCCGCGGTCACGAGCGTCACCGATCGGATCCGACTCGGCACCTACGTCATCCTCGCCGCCCTACGACGACCGATGGTGCTGGCCAAGGTGAGCGCCACCCTCGACGCTCTCTCCAAGGGTCGCTTCGAGCTCGGTGCCGGCATCGGCTGGCAGCGCGAGGAGTACGAGACCGCCGGTCTGGAGTTCGAGCGCCGGGGGAAGCTGCTCGACCAGACACTCGCGGTCTGCCAGACCCTCTGGACCGAGGAGCGGGCGTCATTCGACGACGGCGACCTGCGGTTCGAGAACATCCACAACATGCCCAAGCCGGTCCATCCCGGTGGCGTCCCGGTCTGGCTGGGCGGTTCGGCCAGCCCACGGGTGGCCGACCGCATCGCCCGGTTCGGGTGCGGATGGATCCCCTGGGGCCGCGACGCCCGCGACCTCGCCAGCGGGATCACCCGCATGGGTGAGCTCCTCGAACAGCGCGACGGGCCCTCGCTCGGAGAGATCGGGATCGTGGGAACCGTGAAGCTCGTGACCAGCGACGCCGGCTCGCTCGACGTACCCGCCACCATGGCCTCGACCGGTCGCCTGCTCGAGATGGGCGTCACCGATGTCCGCTGCAACGCCTTGCTCCCGGACGACCTCTCCGAAGCCGAGGACCAGATCGGGGAGATCGTCGCTGCCTTCCGCAGGGAGACGGGCACCCCGGGCTGACCGTCCGATTGCGCCGGACGTACGGATCCGATAGCACGCTCTGTCGGGCCTGCCCATGAGGTCGCCGTCTCGGCGAACCCGGGCGGGCCCGTGCGCCGCACTGACCACGAGGGGACACGGATGGCCGACGAGTTGGCAGGCAAGGTTGCGATCATCACCGGCGGCTCGTCGGGCATCGGCCTGGGGACGGCGACCCGATTCGTCGCCGAGGGCGCCAAGGTGGTGATCGCCGACGTGGACGAGGCGCGCGGCCAGGAGGTCGTTGCCGACCTCGGCCCGAACGCCGCCTTCAAGCTCACCGACGTCAGCGACCAGGAGCAGGTCGGTGCACTCGTCGACTACGCCGTGTCGACCTTCGGCGGCTTGCACGTGATGTTCAACAACGCCGGCATCTCCGGCGCCCGCCACCCGCGGCTGCTCGACGAGGATCTCGCCGACTTCGACAAGGTCATGGGCATCAACCTCCTCGGCGTCATGGCCGGCACCCGCGAGGCGGCCCGCCACATGTCCGCCAACGGGGGCGGGTCGATCATCAACACCACGTCGATCGGCGGCATCCAGCACTCCCCGGGCCAGTGGGCGTACCACGTGTCCAAGGCGGGCGTGATCATGTTCTCCAAGAGCGCCGCCATCGACCTCGGGGAGTACGCCATCCGGGTGAACTGCATCGCTCCGGGCAACATCGAGACGCCGATCATGGGCGGGATGATGGCCCAGGGCTCCGACATGAGCCCCGAGGAGGTCGACGCCATGATGGCGAAGATCCGGGCCTTCCTGCTCGCCCGCCAGCCGATCCACCGCCAGGGCACGCCGGAGGACCTCGCCCAGGCGGTGCTGTTCTTCGCCAGCGACCGCTCCTCCTACGTGACCGGCACCGTCCTGCCCGTCGACGGCGGCCAGCTCGCCGGTACCCCGACGTCGGCCAGCGGCTTCGAGTCCCTCAAGCCCGACAAGGGCTGACTCGGCCCGCCTCCACCGGGCCTGACGCCCGGGGGAGGGCTACGAGACCCTCGCGACGACCTCGGCAGCCACCCGCTCGGCGTAGGCCACCGGGGCCGCGTCGGTCATGAGCACGACCTCGTCGACCCCGAGCGTGATGTACCGCTCGCAGTCCACCAGGAAGGCGTCGAGGTCACCGAAGGGGTCGATGACGAGGACCACGGTCTTGCGGATCGTGTCGTAGTCGCGACCTTCCTCGTCGCACCGCTGGCGCAGCACTTCCAACTTGGGACCGACGTCATCGGGTGACGCCACCATCAGGTTGCTGGCGTCGGCGTAGCGGGCGACGAAGCGCAGCGTCTTCTTCTCGCCCCCTCCCCCGATGAGGATCGGGGGGTGCGGTCTGCTGATGGGGACCGGCGAGCAGACCGTCTCGGCCAGCTGGTAGTGGCGTCCTTCGTAGGGCCCGTCGTCGTCGCTCCACATCTGCCGACAGATCTGCACCGTCTCCTCGAGCCGTTCGAACCGCTCGGCAAGAGGCGGATACGGAACACCCAGGGCCAGGTGCTCGCGCTCGTACCAGGCGGCTCCGATACCGAGCTCCGCTCGTCCGCCCGACAGCACATCCAGGGTCGAGACCGTCTTGGCCAGGAGGCCCGGATGTCGGTAGGTGACTCCGCTGACCAGGAGCCGCAGGCGCACGGTGTCGGTGAGGCCGGCGAGGAATCCGAGGGTCGTGTACCCCTCGAGCATGGGCGAGTCGACGGGCGCGAGGGCGTCGACCTGCAGCCAGTGATCCATGACCGACAAGGCCGAGATGCCACCCTCCTCGGCAACCGTCGCCACCTCGGCGAGGACGGGCGCGATCGACCCGGGCTCGCCCGGAAAGTCGAATCGAACGATGTGCAGCCCTACGCGCACAGGCCGGCCTCCTTCGCCACGAGGTCGGACCTGTCGCCGACCCCCTCGTCGAGTTGTCGGTCCAATCATCACCCGAACCGGTGCGCCGCGGACCGATGCGGCCTTCGCCGCGCGCGAGGCCGGATCGTCAGCGCCGCCCGGCGCGCCCCTCGAGCGCCCGGGCAAAGCGCATCCAGGCCTCGGATCGACGCCTTGCCTCGTCGGCGATCTCATAGACACGACTGAGCGGCACCGTCTCGACCCGGTCGAGGCACTCCACGTCGTGGACGAAGGAGCGGTCGAACCAGTCGAGGAAGTCCTGGCCGCCGTCGCAGGAGGACAGCGCAGGGTCGCGACCCCACAACGGGGTGACCACGGCAGGGAGCGGTGCCACGGCTGCCAACACCGGCGGGGTGGCCGCCACCGACTGCTCGGTCTCGGTCGACTCCCGTCGAGGCGCCATGCTCAGCCGGACCTGACGGACGGTCTCAGGCGACACCCCGACCGTCGCCGCCACCGCCCGGAGTGACGCGTCGGGCCGCTCGATCAGGACCTCGGCGATGCGCTCGCGCAAGGCAGCGCTGTTCACCGGCCGCAGGCGGTCGTCGCGGCCCACGCGGACGCGGGCCTCGAGCAGCGGGAGCTCGTCGCGTCCGCGCTCGTCGACGCGGATGCGACCGACCGTCTTGGGCGACACGCCACAGACCTCGGCGATGCGCCGATCCGACCACTCGGGACGGGTGGCGAGGACCCGGCTGGCTGCCCGCTTCCGCTCGGCCAACGACAGTGGCAACCCGTGCGAGACGTTGCGTCGCACGAACTCGATGAGCGCCTCGTCGCGGCCGCCCTCGAACCACGACACCTCGATCCGGTCGAGGCCGAGGCGGCGAGCGGCGACGACCCGGTGAGCCCCGTCGACGACGACGCCGTCGCGGCGACGGACGAGGATCGCCGGCCACTGACCACCCGACCCGACCAGGCGCTCGACGTGCTCGTCGTCGACGCCTCCGTCACGGAACGAGACGCCCAACGACAGGGCGGCTACCGCGACCAGCACGACCTCCGGCTCCGACGGGACGGCGGCGACTGCTCCCCTGGCACCCAACTCCGGAACCCCCGTTTCCACGTGTGCGTCCACCTCCTGTCGTCCCGGCGCATGGCGCCGTCTCGGCAAAAAGTGTCACTCGACTGCCAGCAGTGCTAACACCGTACTGACGCCGGCGTCAAGATGGTTGGCGATGGCCAGGGAGCCAGGGACTGGACGGGGCGGGCTCGTCCGCTCGACAATCGCCCGTCGGAGCCGCGACGGTCGATCCCCGTCGCGAGCTCCACGCCGTCCACTCCACCGCGACTCACAGGGGCTGCTCCCATGAAGCGAACGCTCTTCGACCCCGAGCACGACCAGTTCCGGGCCAGCGTCCGCCAGTTCCTGGCCAAGGAGGTCGAGCCGAGGAACGAGGAGTTCGAGGCGGCCGGGATCGTCGATCGTGACGTCTTCCTCCGAGCGGGCGAAGCGGGCTTCCTCGGCTTCGCCGTGCCCGAGGAGTTCGGCGGCGGCGGCGTGAGGGACTTCCGCTACAACGCCGTGCTCGGCGAGGAGGCGCAGGCCGCCGGGCTGGCGAGCGTCGGGCTGGGGCTCACCCTCCACACCGACATCTGCCAGCCCTACTTCCTCGACCTCACCACCGACGAGCAGAAGCAGCGGTGGCTGCCCGGGATCGCCACGGGGGAGCTCATCACCGCGGTGGCGATGACCGAGCCCGGCACCGGGTCAGACCTGGCTGGCATCGCCGCGACCGCCGTCCGCGACGGCGACGACTACGTCGTCAACGGTTCGAAGACCTTCATCACCAACGGCATCAACGCCGACCTGGTGATCACCGCGGTCAAGACCGATCCGTCCCAGCGCCACAGCGGGATGTCCCTGCTCGTGGTCGAGGAGGGAATGCCGGGGTTCGAGCGGGGCCGCAACCTCGAGAAGCTCGGCCTCCACGGCCAGGACACCGCCGAGCTGTTCTTCACCGACGTACGGGTGCCGGTCGCCAACCTGCTCGGCACCGAGGGCCAGGGCTTCCGGCACCTCTCCCAGAAGCTGGCCCAGGAGCGCCTCTCGATCGCCGTCGCCGGCATCGCCGCCGCCCGGGCCGCCCTCGACTGGACCGTCGCCTACGTCACCGAGCGCACGGCTTTCGGCAAACCGATCGGTTCGTTCCAGAACTCCAAGTTCCGTCTCGCCGAGCTCGCCACCGACGTCGAGGTCGGCCAGGCCTTCGTCGACCGGTGCATCGTCGCTCTCAACGACGGCGAGCTGAGTGCCGAGGAGGCGGCCATGGCCAAGATGTGGTGCACCGAGCTACAGGGCCGAGCCGTCGACCTCGGCGTCCAGCTCCACGGCGGGTACGGCTACATGCTCGAATACCCGATCGCCCGGGCCTACGCCGACGCCCGCATCACGCGGATCTACGGTGGAACCTCGGAGATCATGAAGGAGATCATCGGTCGTTCGCTCGGCCTCTGACGGGACCTCGAGGTCGGCTTACCGATCGAGGAGCCGTCGGACCCAGAGACGCCGCTGGCGTTTCGCTCTACTTTCGGGGCGACGAGGTTCCCTGTGTCGTCGAGGGCGCGAGCGAGGGAGCCGCGCCGACCTCCGACCACCAGGAACGTCGCATGCCGTCTCCATTCGACCAGGACTCGTACCCGCCGTCACCGCCGACCGCGCCGCACGGGTCGATACCCGCCACCGGTCCCAACGCGCCCACCGCCGAACAGCCCCCCTGGACCCCACCGCTGCCGCCCCTGCCTCCCGCTCCGCCCTCCGCCCCGTCGGACCCGGGGCGACTCTCCCGGATGGCTGTCGCCGCCGTGGTGGTCGTCGCCCTGTTGGTCGGATCGGTCGCCGGTGGCGCCGCGTCGTGGTTCGCATTCGCACGGTCCGACACCGGTTCGGCCCCGGCCCGCTCCGAGTCCGCCGCCCCGAGCACCGGATCGTCGGGTTCCTCCGGTTCGGGCGACCGGGCTGAGCCCCTCGCCGGATGGGACGAGGTCTCGGCCGCGGTCAACCCGGGCGTCGTCGACATCGAGAGCCAGATGAGCGGCGGCATCGGCGCCGGCACCGGCATGATCCTCACCGCGGACGGACGGGTGCTCACCAACAACCACGTCGTCGAAGGG
>DATDIY010000221.1:0-7109 GCA_036520815.1 Acidimicrobiales bacterium | reverse complement strand
GTCGACGCCGACGGGCTCACGGCGCTCGGTCGCGATGCGGCTGAGCTCGTCGGTCCCACCACGGTGCTCACCCCGCACGACGGCGAGTTCGCCCGGCTGTCGGGCGCCGCGCCGGGCGGCGACCGCATCTCCGCCGCACGGGCCCTGGCCGCGGCCACCGGCGCCGTCGTCCTTCTGAAGGGGTCGGCGACCGTCGTGGCTGCACCGGTCGGTGACGTCCTGGTCAGCATCGCCGGGGACGAGCGCCTGGCATCGGCCGGAACCGGTGACGTCCTCGCCGGAGTGATCGGCGCGTTCCTCGCTCAGGGTCTCTCCCCGGAGCGGGCGGCGGCGGCCGGGGCGTTCATCCACGGTCGGGCCGGCGCCCTAGGCTGGCCGCGGGGCCTCGTCGCCGGCGATCTGCCGGCCGCGCTGCCCGCTGCCCTCGCCGAGGTCACTGCTCTCACGCCTTGACCCGGCCCACGACCCGGAGGACCGATGCAGCTGCGAGACGTGCCGGTGCGGGAGTTCATGACGACCGACGTCCTGACCTTCCGGCGTGACGACAACGTCCAGTACGCCATGCGAACGCTCGTCACCCGCGACATCGACGCTGCTCCCGTCATCGACGACGAGGGCTATGTCATCGGCTCGCTGTCCACCGGCGACCTCATCGTGGAGGAGGCCCGCATCCCGTTGCCGGCGATGATCACCCTCCTCGGTGCGGTGATGGAACTGCCCCGCTCCCGCAAGAAGTACGAGCACGATCTCGACAAGGCCCTCGGTGCCAGCGTCGGCGAGGTCATGCAGGAAGGCGTGCTGGCGACGCTCAGTCTGGATGACACGCTCGAGACGGCGGCCACGCTGCTGCACGACGAGGACCTCGACCGCATCCCGGTGGTCGACGCCGACGGTGTGCTGGTCGGCTTGGTGAGCCGGGGTGACATCGTGCGGGCCATCATCCGTGACCTCGACGCGGCCACTGCGGCGGACCAGACCGGGGACTCCGAGTAGGAGCACCATGCGGGCTGCTCGAGCAGATGTCGATCTCGGGGCCGTCGCGCACAACGTCGCCGCCCTGAGGCAGGTTGTTCCGGGTGGGCTCCTGTGCGCGGTCGTGAAGGCCGACGGGTACGGCCACGGAGCGATCGCGGTGAGCGAGGCGGCGGTGGCCGCCGGAGCTGACTGGCTGGCGGTCGCTCTCGTCGAGGAAGCGGCGGTGTTGCGCAAGGCCGGCATCCAGGCGCCCATCCTGCTGCTGTCACCTCCGCGCCTCGCCGACCTCGCGGCCGCGGTCCGCTATGACCTCCGGGTCTGCGTGCACTCCCGCGAATGGGTCGAGGCCCTGGCCGGCGCCGCCCGTGAGCAGGGCAAGGTGGCGCAGGTCCACCTCAAGGTCGACACCGGAATGAACAGGGTGGGGGTCTGTCCCGCCGACGCGCTGGCGGTGGCCGAGGAGATCCACCGCCGACCCGAGCTGTACCTCGAAGGGGTGTTCACGCACTGCGCTGTGGCCGACGAGCCCGACAACCCGTTCACCGACGTCCAGCTCGACCGCTTCGACGCCGTCCTCGACCAGCTGGCCGACGCTGGTATCCACCCGGACCTGCGTCACGCCGCCAACTCGGCCACCGCGATCCTCCACCCCCGCGGGCGTTACGACATGATCCGCGCCGGGATCTCGGTGTACGGCATCCCGCCGGCGCCGGGCCTGGGTGAGGAGCTCGGTCTCCGCCCCGCGATGTCGCTGCGCGCCGAGGTCTCGATGGTCAAGCGGGTGCCAGCCGGTGAGGGTGTCTCCTATGGCCTGCGACACCGGATCGAGCGCGAGTCGACCGTCGCCACCGTCCCGATCGGCTATGCCGACGGGGTGCCCCGCCGGCTCGGCCTCACCGGTGGATGCGTGCTGGTGGGTGGCCGCCGCCGCCCCATCGTGGGCGTCGTCACCATGGACCAGCTGATGGTCGACTGCGGCGACGAACCGGTCGCGGTCGGCGACGAGGTGGTGCTGCTCGGCTGTCAGGGTGACGAGCAGATCACGGCGGAGGAGTGGGCGGGGATGCTCGACACCATCGCCTACGAGATCGTGTGCGGGATCGGCCCACGGGTGCCCCGACACTACGAAGCTGCGGCCCACCCCTGCTGACAGGGGGTCCGTCGACCGGCTCGATCGGGGCGCTCGGCGGCCGACGGTAGCCTTGGCCGGTGCCCACCTCCCTCGCCGTGGTCGCTGCCGACGCCGCCACCTGCACGCGCTGTGGTCTCGCCGCGGGACGCACCAACGTGGTGTTCGGCATGGGTGATCCGTCTTCGGACCTGTTGTTCATCGGGGAGGGTCCCGGCGCCGAGGAGGACAAGCAGGGCCTACCGTTCGTCGGCCGGTCGGGCAAGCTCCTCGACCAGCTGATGCTCGAGGAGCTGGGCCTCACCCGCGACCGGGTGTACATCGCCAACGTCGTGAAGTGCCGGCCGCCGAACAACCGCGACCCGGTGCCGGACGAGATCGCCGCCTGCCGTCCGTACCTCGACGCCCAGCTGGCTCACATCGCTCCCAAGGTCGTCGTCACCCTCGGGAAGTTCGCTGGCCAACTTCTGCTGGAGTCCAAGGAGGGCATCACCAAGTTGCGTGGTCGGAGCTACCCCTTCGCCGGTGCCGTGCTCGTGCCGACCGTGCACCCTGCCTATGTCCTGCGAGGCGGCGGGGAGCCGATGGCCCAGATGAGAGCCGACCTGATCCGGGCCAAGCAAGCCCTCGCCGCGGCGGGGTCCGTGCTGGTCGCCGGCGCCGAGGTCCGATGATCTTCGCCCGCACCACCTCCGCCATCGAGACCAAGGAGCTCGCCGCCGCTCTGGCCGAGCTGGCCCGGCCCGGTGACCTGCTCCTGCTCGCCGGCGACCTCGGTGCCGGCAAGACCGCCTTCACCCAGGGATACGGGGCCGCCCTCGGGATCGACGACCTCATCACGAGCCCGACCTTCACGCTGGTGAACAGCTACGAGGGTCGACTCGAGCTCAACCACCTCGACGTGTACCGGCTCGACGCCCTGGCCGAGGTGGCGGACCTGGGCGTGTCGGAGATGCTCGACGACGGCGGTGTGACCGTCATCGAGTGGGGCGACGCGGTGTCGCCCGCTCTGCCGGCCGACTACCTCGAGATCCGCTTCACGTTCGGCGAGGACGACGACGAGCGCACCCTGGAGCTGGTCCCGGTCGGGTCGCGTTGGGCGGCCCGAACCCGGGCGGTGGCCGCCGCGGTCGCCCCATGGATCCACGAACCGGAGGAACCCTCGTGCTGATCGTCGGCATCGACACGGCCACGGTGCAGGTGAGCGTGGCCGTCGGTGGTCACGAGGGCGTGCTGGCCTCGACCCAGTCCAGTAGGGGTCGCCAGCACGCCGAGATCCTCACCCCAGCGATCGAGTTCACCTGTCGCCAGGCCCGCATCGAGCTGTCGGAGATCTCTGTCGTTGCCGTCGACCTCGGACCGGGGCTGTTCACCGGACTCCGGGTCGGGGTGGCCGCGGCGAAGGCGATGGCCCACGCCTTGAACGTGCCCATGATCGGCGTTCCCAGCCTCGATCTGCTGGCGTTCCCGGTTCGGTTCACGTCCCGCCTGATCGTCGCCACCATCGACGCACGGCGGGGCGAGCTGTTCTACGCCTTCTACCGCCAGGTGCCGGGAGGCATCCAACGTCTCAGCGACCACCAGTGCGGATCGCCCGATGACCTCGCCTCGGAGCTGCTCGCATCGAGCGAGGAGTGCCTGCTCGTCGGCGACGGCGCGCTGCGCTACCGCGAGGTGTTCGAGGGGCTGAAGAAGATCGAGATCGTCGAGGAGGGCCTCGCTTATCCCTCGGCGTCGTCGCTGGTGATGCTGGCCCACGCCCAGGCGCTGCGTGAGCAGTTCGTGAAGCCGTGGGACCTGCAGCCGCTGTACCTGCGCAAGCCCGACGCCGAGATCAACTGGGCCACGCGGCCCTCGGCGTGACCGCCGTGGCCGCGCGCGCCCGCACCGCGCGGGAGACGCCGGTGGTGATCGCGCCCATGCGGCGGCGGCACCTGCGCGGCGTGCTCGGCATCGAGGAGCACACCAGCTCCACCCCCTGGTCGCTGGGCCTGTTCCTCGCCGAGGCCAAGCGCCAGGAGCGCACCTATCTCGTCGCGCGGTCGGGCCATCGCATCGTCGGGTTCGCCGGCATGCTCTACGTCCTCACCGACGGACACGTCACGACCGTCGCCGTGGATCCCGAACGACAGGGTGACGGCGTCGGAACCCGCCTGATGCTCGTGCTCATGCGCCGGGCCGTCGAGCGCGGCGCCGAGGCGGTCACACTCGAGGTGCGCCCGACGAACGAGCCGGCGCTCGCGCTCTACCGTCGGTTCGGCTTCGCGCCGGCCGGTGTGCGCAAGGGTTACTACCGCGATCCCGTGGAGGACGCGCTGGTCCTGTGGGCGCACGACGTGCACCTGCCCGAGTACTCGGAGCGCCTCGCCGCCATCGAGGAGGGCCTCCCCACGCCGCTTCTCGCCGAAGGCCTGACGCCGTGGCCGCCTGCCCCACCCGAACCGCCCGAGGAAGGGACGTACCTGTGAGCACCACCCGCATCCTGGGCATCGAGACGAGCTGCGACGAGACCGCCGCCGCCGTCGTCGTCGATGGCCACGAGGTCCTTTCCTCGGTCGTTTCCAGCCAGGTCGACCTGCACGCTCGTTTCGGCGGCGTGGTGCCGGAGATCGCCAGCCGGGCCCACGTCGAGCTGCTGACCCCGGTGGTGGCGCGGGCGCTGATCGAGGCCGGCATCGACGACGACCACGTCGACGCGGTGGCCGCCACCGTCGGACCAGGGCTGATCGGGGCGCTGCTCGTCGGGGTGAGCGCGGCCAAGACCTTGGCGCTGGTGTGGGACGTCCCCTTCGTCGCCGTGAACCATCTCGAGGCCCACCTCTATGCCGCGTTGCTGGAGGACCCCCAGCTCGAGCTGCCCGTCGTGGTCCTGCTGGTGTCGGGTGGCCACACCCTTCTCGTGCTCATGACGGGCCACGGGAAGTACGAGGTCCTCGGCTCCACGATCGACGATGCCGCCGGCGAGGCCTTCGACAAGGTCGCCCGCTACCTCGGCCTCGGCTATCCGGGGGGACCGGCCATCGACGCCATCGCCATGGAGGGCGACCCGGACGCCATCGCCTTCCCCCGGGCGATCCTGGATGACGGGTACGACTTCTCCTTCTCGGGGCTGAAGACGGCGGTGGTGAACCACGTGCGCAAGCACCCCGACGTCGCCACCGAAGACGTGGCCGCCTCGTTCCAGGAAGCGGTCGTCGACGTACTGGTCACCAAGGCGCGCCGGGCCGCTCGCGACCACGGTGCCCGGGGCCTGTGCCTCGCCGGCGGGGTGGCGGCCAACTCGCAGTTGCGGGAGCGGCTGCTCGACGCCTGCGTCGCCGACGGACTCCGCGCCTTCCTGCCGAGCCGGTCGATGTGCACCGACAACGCGGCAATGGTCGCGGCGGCCGGGTGGTACCGGCTGCAGTCCGACGGACCTTCGCCCCTCGACACCGGCGCCAGCCCCAACCTCCGACTCACCTCGACCTGACGCAGCTGACGAGGCCAGTCCTTCCTTCCAGAACGAGTCGGTGGGAGCAGGGGCTCGACGACCGGCCCGGCGCGGCCTTCGGGAGTGGGGTTGTCGGCAACCGTCGAGGCGCGTATCGTTAGCACTCGCCTGGGGAGAGTGCTAAGCACTCCCCGGCCAAGAGTGCTGGACGTGACGGCGGTGGTCGTCGCAGCCCCGAACTCGTCCGCACCGAACTCGATCCGACCGTAGAACCGCCAACGGAGGCGCCGAAATGAGCCTGCAGCCCCTGGAAGACCGCATCGTGGTCCGTCCCGGCCAGAGCGAGGAGACCACCGCCAGCGGCCTGGTCATCCCCGACACCGCCAAGGAGAAGCCCCAGCAGGGCGAGGTCCTTGCCGTCGGCCCCGGCCGGCGCAGCGAGCAGACCGGCGAGCTCATCCCCGTCGACGTCAAGGTGGGCGACAAGGTCGTGTACAGCAAGTACGGCGGCACCGAGATCACCGCTGACGGTGAGGACGTGCTGATCCTCAACGCTCGCGACGTCCTCGCCGTCCTCAAGTAGGAGCCCCCATGCCCAAGATCCTGAAGTTCGACGAGGACGCGCGCCGCGCCCTCGAGGCCGGTGTCAACAAGCTGGCCGACGCCGTCAAGGTCACGCTCGGCCCGAAGGGCCGCAACGTCGTCCTCGACAAGAAGTTCGGTGCTCCGACCATCACCAACGACGGCGTCTCCATCGCCCGTGAGGTGGAGCTCGACGATCCCTTCGAGAACATGGGCGCCCAGCTCGTGAAGGAGGTCGCCACCAAGACCAACGACATCGCGGGTGACGGCACCACCACCGCCACCGTCCTGGCCCAGGCCCTGGTCAAGGAAGGCCTCCGCAACGTGGCCGCCGGCGCCAGCCCGCTCGGCCTCAAGCGGGGCATCGAGAAGGCCGTCGCCGCTGCCGTCGAGAGCATCCACGACCAGGCCAAGGAGATCGACGACAAGTCCGAGATCGCCCAGGTCGCCAGCATCTCCGCCGCCGATCCCACCATCGGTGGGGTCATTGCCGACGCCATCGACAAGGTCGGCAAGGACGGCGTGGTCACCGTCGAGGAGTCGAACACCTTCGGCATGGACCTCGAGTTCGTCGAGGGCATGCAGTTCGACAAGGGCTACCTGTCCCCGTACTTCGTGACCGACGCCGAGCGCCAGGAAGCGGTGCTCGACAACCCTTACATCCTGTTCGTCAACGGCAAGATCACCTCGGTCCAGGACCTGCTCCCGGTGCTCGAGAAGGTCATGCAGGGCGGTAAGCCGCTGCTGATCGTCGCCGAGGACGTCGAGGGCGAGGCCCTCGCGACCCTCGTGGTGAACAAGATCCGCGGGACCTTCAACTCGGTGGCCGTCAAGGCCCCCGGCTTCGGTGAACGCCGCAAGGCGATGCTGGCCGACATGGCCATCCTCACCGGCGGCCAGGTCATCTCCGAAGAGGTCGGCCTCAAGCTCGACAACGCCACCATCGACCTGTTGGGCCAGGCCCGCAAGATCGTGGTGACCAAGGACGAGACC
>DATDIY010000220.1:0-4462 GCA_036520815.1 Acidimicrobiales bacterium | reverse complement strand
GCCCCGAAGTCGCCCGATCCGCCCTGGTAGGGACCGTGATGGGAGAGCGGTCCGCCGTCGCTCATCTCGGTGAGGATGATCATCGGGGCCGAACCGAGGAGCGACTCCAGGTACCCCTGGCCGGCGTTGCCCACCATCCACTCGCCCTGGCCCATCACGACCACCGGACGCCCGGTGAGACGTCCGTGGGCCTCCGCCATGTAGGAGCCGAGCGACTCCTGGCGCACCAGCACGGGCCGGATCGTCGGGTGCTCGTGCAGCGCCCGCCAGATCGGGACCGTCAGCCCACCCGGCATGCCGAGCACGAGGTCGATCCCGGCGTCGGCCAACGCCGCCACGATGGCGTCGGCGACGCGCACATCCTCCTCGAGCAACGGCTCTGCGTACCCTGCGTCACCCTCGAGCGTCATCGTGCTTCCCCCCGGTCGCGTCCGAGCGGGCGATCACCCCTCGCACAGGAGCCCACCATGCCCGCGCTGGTGGGGCTGGGCAAACCCTGCGTCCATGTGACTCAGATGCTGCGCAGCGTTCCGCCGTCCACCGCGAGAGCGGCACCGGTGATCCAGCTCGCCGCCCCGCTGGCGAGGAACACGATGGCGGCGGCGACCTCGTCGGGCTCACCGAAGCGCCCGATGGCGACCGGATCGCGCTCCATCATCTTGGCCATGACCTCGTCGGGCGTGGCGTCCTGCGCCTCGGCCGCCGCCGCCGCCGTCTCGGCGACGCGTGGGGTGATGGTGACGCCGGGTACCACGCAGTTCGAGAGGACACCCTGCGCGGAGTAGGCCCGGGCGACGTTCTTCGAGTAGTTGAGCAACGCCGCCTTCGCCGCCGAGTACGGCCCGAAGAACGGGCCCGGCTCGATGCCGTAGGTCGAGGCGACGTGGACGATCCGGCCCCAGCCCTGGTCGAGCATCGACGGGAGGCAGGCGGCGGTCGCTCGCACCGACGAGAAGAAGTTGCGCTCGAAGCCGTCCTGCCAGTCGCTCGCGCTGAGCTTGAGGATGCGCTTCGGGTCACCACCGCCGCCCACGTTGTTCACGAGCACGTCGATGCGGTCGAACTCGGCCAGGGCGACTTCGGCGACCCGGGCCGCGCCGGCGTCGTCGGCCAGGTCGGCGACGGCGGTGACGACGCGTCCCCCGTGGCCTCGTGCCTCGTCTGCCACCCGGTCGAGGTCGTCGGCCCCGCGGGCGTTGAGCACGAGGTGGGCCCCCTCCTGCGCGAACTGGAGCGCGGCGGCGCGCCCGATCCCCTTGCTGGCGCCCGTCACCACGACGACGCGGTCGTTCACACCCATGTCCACGAGCTCGCTGCCCCCTCCGGACCCACCCGATCGTGCGGTTGCGTGAGTATGGTCCAGCCCCACTCCTGGAGGATCATGCTCCGACGCCGCGCCCGGCGACATCGTCGCATCCCACTGCCGCTCATCGCTGCCGTGGTGACGGCCGTGCTGATGGCGGGCTGCAGCCTGGGGGACGACATCGGGCGGGCGACGGCGACCTTCCCCTCGGTCGTCGCCACCGTTCCTCCGGTAGCCGTCAGCCCCGACGTCGCCACCGCGATCGCGGAGGCCGCCGTGTCCGGGGTGAACCGATGGCCCGTCGACCAGGTCACCGTCTCGGTCGACGGGGCACCGACCGAGCGCGATCTGCAGGTGCTCGACGCCGCCCTCGCCGAACAGGGTCGACTGGCCGGGCTGACCCTGCGCCGCGTCGCCGCCGACGGGATGATCCAGGTGCGGTTCGCGCCGAGGGACCAGTGGCGCAACGAACCCGACCCCGACACCGAGCTGGACCCCGACGTCGAGCTGGCCGGGCTGACCCGGCTCGGCTGGGATCGCGACGGCACGGTCACCTCCGCCACGGTCGACATCGACTCCGACATCGTCCAGTCCCAACGCAACCACACCATCGGCCACGAGCTGCTGCACGCCCTCGGGCTCGACCACGTGGCCTGCGCCTCGTCGGTGCTGAACGGCACCGGCGACGGCGCTCCCACCTGGGCCCTCTCCGAGCTCGACTCGGCCCTGCTGACGGCGTGGTACACACCGGCACTGCCTTCCGGCACCCTCGCCGCCGAGGTCCACGAGCACCTCGCCACCACCGCCGCCGGTCCGGTGTGCGAGCCCCAGCGGGTCGATGCCCGGCTCGGCGCCACCGGCGCGGTGTGGTGCGAGCGGGTGCTGCTGGGACCGCGGCCGTGCGTGCTCGTCGACGGTGCCGGCGATCCGCCCGCTCCGCCGTTCGCCGCGACCCGTTGGCTGGTCGACGACGTGCTCTACGACCACGACCCGAGCCGCTACGAGGTGGTGTCGGTCGAGGGTCGTCGAGCGCTGTGCGAGCTCGGCGGAAGCGGCCGTCGGCCCTGTCAGTACACCGACGGCCCGGGTCCGCTCACCGGCACCGACCTGTGGACCGACGGGGAGTTCGTCTACGACTCCCCGTCCTGACCCGTCGGTCAGGCGCCGAGTTCGGAGGCGGCCAGGCCGTCGATGATCGCGTTCAGCGTGGCGCTGGGCCGCATGGCGGCCGACACCTTGGCCGGGTCGGGGAAGTAGTAGCCGTCGATGTCGACGGGCTCGCCCTGGACGCCGTCGAGCTGCTCGACGATCTCGGCCTCGTTGCCCCGCAGGGCGGCGGCGATGGGGCCGAACAGGGCGGCCAGCTCGGCGTCGGTCTCCTGCTTGGCCAGCTCCTCGGCCCAGTAGGTCGCCAGGTAGTAGTGGCTGCCGCGGTTGTCGATCTCGCCGACCTTGCGCGACGGCGACCTGTTCTCGTCGAGGAGGGTGCCGGTGGCCCGGTCGAGGGCGTCGGCGAGCAGCTGGGCCCGGGCGTTGTCGCTGACCACGGCGAGGTGCTCGAGCGAGGCGGCGAGGGCGAGGAACTCGCCGAGGGAGTCCCACCGGAGGTGGTTCTCCTTCACGAACTGCTGCACGTGCTTCGGGGCCGAGCCACCGGCGCCGGTCTCGAAGAGACCGCCACCGTTCATCAGCGGCACGATCGAGAGCATCTTGGCGCTGGTTCCGACCTCGAGGATCGGGAACAGGTCGGTGAGGTAGTCGCGCAGCACGTTGCCGGTGACCGAGATGGTGTCCTCGCCCTTGCGGATGCGCTCGAGGGAGAAGGCGCAGGCGTCGGCCGGCGCCATGATCTCGATCTGAAGGCCTTCGGTGTCGTACTCGGGCAGGTAGGCGCCGATCTTCTCGATCAGCTGGGCGTCGTGGGCCCGGTTGGTGTCGAGCCAGAACACGGCGGGGGTGCCGGAGGCGCGGGCCCGGGTGACGGCGAGCTTCACCCAGTCGCGGATGGCGGCGTCCTTGGTCTGGCAGGCCCGCCAGATGTCGCCCTTCTCGACCTGGTGCTCGATCAGCACGGCACCGTCGCCGTCGACCACCCGGACGCTGCCGTCGGCGGGGACCTCGAAGGTCTTGTCGTGGGAGCCGTACTCCTCGGCCTTCTGGGCCATGAGCCCGACGTTGGGCACCGAGCCCATCGTGGCCGGGTCGAGAGCGCCGTTGACCTTGCAGTCAGCGATCACGGCGGCGTACACGCCGGCGTAGCTGCGGTCCGGGATGACGGCCTTGGTGTCCTGCAGCTGGCCGGCCGGGTTCCACATCTTCCCGGAGTCACGGATCATCGGGGGCATCGAGGCGTCGATGATCACGTCACTCGGGACGTGCAGGTTGGTGATGCCGCGGTCGGAGTCGACCATGGCGAGGGCCGGGCCGGTGGCCATGGCCGCCGCGATGTCGGCCTCGATCTGGGTCTGCTCGGTGTCGGTCAGCGTGGCCACCCGGGCGAGCGCGTCGCCGAGGCCGTTGTTGGGGTCGATGCCGAGGCGGTCGAAGGTGTCGGCGTGCTTGGCGAACACGTCGGCGAAGTACGTGGTGACGGCGTGGCCGAAGATGATCGGGTCCGACACCTTCATCATCGTGGCCTTGAGGTGGATCGAGAACAGGACGTCGTCGGCCTTGGCGTCGGCCAGCTGGGCGGCGAGGAAGCTCTCGAGGGCCTTGGCGCTCATGAAGGTGGCGTCGATGACCTCGCCTTCCTTCACCGGCACCGAGTCACGCAGCACGGTGGTCGTGCCGTCGGCGCCGACCAGCTCGATCGTCAGCGAGCCGGCCTTCTCGATCACCACGGACTTCTCGTTGCCGTAGAAGTCGCCGCCGTCCATGTGCGAGACGTGCGACTTCGAGTCGGAGGCCCACGCCCCCATGCGGGGCGGGTGCTTGCGGGCGTAGTTCTTGACCGAGGCCGGGGCCCGGCGGTCGGAGTTGCCCTCGCGGAGCACCGGGTTCACGGCCGAACCCTTGACCTTGTCGTACCGGGCCTTCACGTCCTCGTCCTGGGGCGTCTTCGGCTCGTCGGGGTACTCGGGGACCATGTAGCCCTTGGCCCGCAGCTCCTCGATGGTGGCCTTGAGCTGGGGGATCGAGGCCGAGATGTTGGGGAGCTTG
>DATDIY010000219.1:0-36583 GCA_036520815.1 Acidimicrobiales bacterium | reverse complement strand
CCCGTGGGAGCTCGGCCTGGCCGAGACCCAGCAAACCCTGCTGCTCAACGGGCTGCGCGACCGGATCGTGGTCCAGACCGACGGCCAGATGAAGACCGGCCGCGACGTGGTCGTCGCCGCCCTGCTCGGCGCCGAGGAGTTCGGCTTCGCCACCGCCCCGCTGGTGGTGTCGGGCTGCGTGATGATGCGGGTCTGCCACCTCGACACCTGCCCGGTGGGCGTGGCCACCCAGAACCCGGAGCTGCGCAAGCGCTTCACCGGCAAGCCCGAGTTCGTCGTGAACTTCTTCGAGTACATCGCCGAGGAGGTGCGGGAGCTGCTCGCCCAGCTGGGCTTCCGCACCCTCGAGGAGGCGATCGGCCAGGCCGAACTGCTCGACACCAGGTCCGCGGTCGACCACTGGAAGGCGGCCGGGCTCGACCTGAGCCCCATCCTCCACGTGCCCGAGCTCGCCGAGGGCAAGAGCCGGCACCGCACGACCGGGCAGGACCACGGCCTCGACAAGGCCCTCGACAACCAGCTCATCGCCGAGTCCGGCGCGGCCCTCGAGCGGGGTGAGCCTGTGCGCATCGCCAGTGCGATCCGCAACGTGAACCGCACCGTCGGCACCATGCTCGGGGCCGAGGTCACCCGTCGCCACGGCGGCGCCGGTCTGCCGGACGACACGATCCTCGTCGACTTCCACGGCTCGGCCGGGCAGAGCTTCGGGGCGTTCCTGCCCCCAGGCATCACGCTGCGCCTCTCGGGCGATGCGAACGACTACACGGGCAAGGGCCTCTCGGGCGGCCGGATCGTGGTGCACCCGCCGGCCGACGCGCCGCTCGTGGCCGAAGAGAACACCATCGCCGGCAACGTGATCCTGTACGGAGCCACCGCCGGGGAGATGTTCCTGCGCGGTGTGGTCGGCGAGCGGTTCTGTGTTCGCAACAGCGGCGCCATCGCCGTCGTCGAGGGCGTGGGCGACCACGCCTGCGAGTACATGACCGGTGGTCGGGTCGTGGTGCTCGGAACCACCGGCCGGAACTTCGGAGCCGGCATGTCCGGCGGCATCGCCTTCGTGTTCGACGCCGATGGCACGTTCCCCTCGCGGGTCAACCCCGAGATGGTCGACCTCGAAGCCCTCGACGACGAGGAAGCAGCCTGGCTGCGCGACCGCGTCGAGCGCCATCAGATCGAGACCGGGTCGACGGTGGCGGGCCGTCTGCTCGACGACTGGGACGGCACCCTCGGTTCGTTCGTGAAGGTCATGCCCAGGGACTACAAGCGGGTCCTCACCGCTGAGCGCCAGGCGCTGGCCGAAGGACGCGATCCGGTCGAGGCGGTCATGGCCGCGGCGCGGATCTGAGAGAGGACGAGACATGGGTGACGCCACCGGATTCCTGAAGTACCGCCGCGAGCTCCCCGAGCGCCGCGAGGTGCCCGTGCGCCTCAAGGACTGGCGGGAGGTCTACGAGGACTTCCCGATCGCCAAGGTGCGCGACCAGGCCAGCCGCTGCATGGACTGCGGCATCCCCTTCTGCAACAACGGCTGCCCGCTCGGCAACCTCATCCCGGACTGGAACGACCTCGTCTACCGGGACAACTGGCGTGAGGCGATCGACCGCCTGCACGCCACCAACAACTTCCCCGAGTTCACCGGTCGGCTGTGCCCGGCGCCGTGCGAGGCGGCCTGCGTGCTCGGCATCAACGCCGACCCGGTGACCATCAAGCAGGTCGAGGTCGAGATCGTCGACCGGGCGTGGTCGGAGGGTTGGGTCGTCCCGCAGCCTCCGGCTGTGCGCACCGGCCAGCGGGTTGCGGTGATCGGATCCGGGCCGGCCGGTCTGGCGGCGGCGCAGCAGCTCACCCGGGCCGGCCACGACGTGGTCGTGTTCGAGCGCGCCGATCGCCCCGGCGGTCTGCTGCGCTACGGCATCCCCGAGTTCAAGATGGAGAAGCGCCACCTCGATCGTCGCCTCCGCCAGATGGAGGCCGAGGGCACCGAGTTCCGATGCGACGTGAACGTCGGTGTCGACGTCACGGGCGAGCAGCTCCGCGCCGAGTTCGACGCCGTCGTGCTCGCCGGCGGGGCCACCGCCTCAAGAGATCTCCCCATCCCGGGCCGCGAGCTCGCCGGCATCCACCAGGCCATGGAGTTCCTGCCCCTCGCCAACCAGGTGCAGGAGGGCGACCTCGACCACTTCCCGATCGACGCCGCCGGCAAGCGGGTCGTGATCATCGGGGGCGGTGACACCGGCGCCGACTGCCTCGGTACCTCTCACCGCCAGGGCGCGGCCTCGGTGCACCAGTTCGAGATCATGCCGCGCCCGCCCGAGGAACGTCCCGACTCGACCCCGTGGCCGACCTGGCCGCTGATCTACCGCACGTCGTCGGCCCACGAAGAGGGCGGCGAGCGCGTCTACGCCGTGAACACCCTCGAGTTCGTCGGCGACGACGAGGGCAACCTGCGGGGCCTGCGCGCCGTCGAGGTCCGCTCCGACGTCGTCGACGGCCGCCCGACGTTCGTGCCGGTCGAGGGCTCGGAGTTCGAGCTCGAGTGCGAGCTGGTGTTCCTGGCCATGGGCTTCACCGGTCCGGAACGAGGTGGGGTGCTCGAGCAGCTCGGGGTCGACCTCGACGCGCGCGGCAACGTCGCTCGCGACGATCGTTGGTCGACCAACGTCGAGGGCGTGTTCGTCGCCGGTGACATGGGTCGGGGTCAGAGCCTGATCGTGTGGGCCATCGCCGAGGGTCGCTCGGTGGCGGCGGCCGTCGATGAGCATCTCACCGGTTCGACGCTGCTCCCCAACCCGCTCACCCCGGACGCGGTCCAGCTCCGCTGACCCGTCAGGCGGCAATGGTGCCGAGGTCCGATGGAGCCGAGGACGTGCGGTCGATCAGTTCGTGCCGCTCGCGCTCACCGCGATGATCAGGACCCAGTAGCCCACGCTGAGGGCGATGCCGACGCCACCGCAGATGGCGCCAGCGAGAGCCATGCCCCTGCCGGTCAACTGGCCCGGCGATCGATCGATGCGGCCCTTGCTGATCAGGCCGAAGATGAGCCCGAGCGTCCCGAACACCAGGCCGAGGCCGCAGAACAGCGACATGGGGATGGCGGCGATGCCACAGACCAAGGCGGCGATGGCCATGCCCTCGTTCCTCGGCGCCTGAGGCCACATCGGTGCGTAGCCGGTGGGCGGGGCGGCCGAGTAGCCGGGCTGCGGTGGCGCCGCCGGGTAGGCGGGCTCGGTCGGTGTCGCGGCGGTGCCCCAGGCGGGAGAGGTAGGCGGCGCGGGTGCGACAGGCGGAGGGGGCGGTGCGTGTCCTGGCTGCCAGCCGGGAGGGGGCAGCCCGCCGCCCGGAGGTACGGGGGGAGAGAGCGGTGCCGGGGTGCCGTTGTCGTGAGAGTCGCTCATGGGTTCCTCCGAACGCCGAGCCGAGAGCCGTCGCGGCGTACACGCGAACGACCCCGCCGACATCGGCGGGGTCGTCGTACTCCTTTACCGGCCGCGTGGATCAGGCGGCGACCGATTCGCCCTTCAGGCCCTTGTAGATGTAGGCGCCGGCAACGATGGTCAGCGGCCAGGTGACGAGCAGACCGAGCCCGCAGAGGATGGCGCCGACCAGGTTGATGAGGAACGCCACGATCATGAAGCCGAAGACGCTGCCGAACTGAGGCTTCACCAGCTCGATGCTGCGCTTGATGGCATCGCCGGGCTGCAGGTTCTCGTCGAGCACCGCGAAGTGGGCGAACAGGAAGAACGCAGCAGCGATGAGTCCCGGAATGATGCAGAAGACGAGACCGACGCCGATCATGAGGCCGACGAGGATGCCGGTGATGGCGTAGGACACCAGCATCGGGCCACCCGGGACGGCCATCGACATTTCGAGCGTCTGCCCGTTCACGACCGCGAGGGCCATGCGGACGATGCCCATCGAGAGCACCGCGCTGACGACGACCACGACGATGTTCCAGATCAGCTGGACGATCAGTCCACCACGGCCGATCGGGATGCCGATGACCGTCAGCACGATGGTCGCGACCCAGATGAAGAGGATGGCGACGATCAGCGGTCCGGCGTTCTGGGTGAACTTGTTCCAGCCGTAGCTGATGGCGCCGCCGATGTCGACGCCGCCGCCCGATCCGTAGGAGGCCCCGCCGGGAGCAGCACCGCCACCCGGAGCGGACTCCGGTGGGTACCACTTGCCGTCGGAGGCCTGCCACCAGCCAGGTCCCTGTGAGGTGTCACTCATGTCATCTCCTGCGGGGTGCGGTTCGGTCGGATGATCCGAGATCCGTGACGTTGTCTACAACCGTCAGACCCTGGACGGGTCGATCCCGGCGCTCCCGGCGCAACGAATGCGATCCGTCGGCACCGGCGACAAGGTAGTCGGCGTTGCGCCGCCGTGGCGGGACTAGGGGCCCCGGTGGGGCGCGCTCAAGTGTTCGGCTGAGACGCCGATCACTTCTCCTGACGCCTCAGGACCTCCATGAACCTGAGGCAGCCAACCGTTGCGGTAGGGGGCTCCGGCGCGGGGTCCCCTGCCCCCGCACCCGAGGGCACCACATGCTGAGAAACGTCAAGGTCGGCACCAAGCTGCTCGCCATCCTCGCGGCGCCTCTCGTCGTGATCATCGTGCTCGTGTCGATCGGCGTGCGTGAGCGTCTGACCGTGAAGGACAACGCGGCACGGGTCGAGCAGTTGGCGCTACTCGCATCGACCACGTCGGACTACGCCAACCAGCTCCAGATCGAGTCGTTCTGGGCGGCGACGGCTGCCGCCAGCGGCGGTGGAGCCGGCACTGCCGAGCTCCAGGACCAGGGCGGGAAGGCCGAGGCCGCCGCGGCCCGCTTCCGTGACGCGGTGCAGCGGGTCGATCCGGCCCGGGAGAGCGAGGCGCTGAACAGCGCCGTCCAGGCCCTCGACAGCCGCCTGGCGGTGCTTGAGAGCGCGCGCGAGGGGTTCACCCCCGGAGACGACAAGGCGTACAAGGTCGCCGAGAGCTACGCCGGCGCCGTTGACGGGCTGTTCGATCTGAACGTCGCCCTGGGTCAGGCCGCCAACGAGGCCGGACTCCTGCGCAGCCTCGCGGTCCTCACCGCCCTCGAGCGGGTGAAGCAGGCGCAAGGGGCCCTGGCCAGCCAGGCGATCGGTCCGACCTACCAGGGTGTCTTCGTCGACCAGGCCGGCAACCGCTGCGCTACCTCGGTCCAGTGCCCCTCCCTCGACCTGGCCGAGCGGGCCCAGAGCGACCTCGGCCTGGCCAACCGCACCTTCGGAGAGATCGCGACCGACCAGGATCGCCAGCTTGCGGCCAGCTCGGGCATCGTCTCGCGATTCGACGACATCGCTGGCCGGATCGTGTCGGAAGGCGCGAGCACCAACGTCGTCTCGGTCACGGCTGACCAGCTCAGCAGCTCCGCCCTCCAGCGACTCAGCGGCCTGGAGCAGGTCGACACGGCGCTCAGCCAGCGCGTCATCGACCAGGCCCGCACCCTCGAGGAGAACGCGTCCCGAGCGGTCATGCTCTACCTGCTCGCCGGCGCCGCCGGCATGGCTGTCGCCCTCGCCATCGCCGTGGTGGTCTCCCGCTCGATCACCCGTCCGCTCACCCGTCTGACCACGGCGGCGTCCCGCCTCTCCACCGAACAGCTGCCTGCGCTGGTCGACCAGTTGCGGAACCCCGACGACGAAGAGGCCGAGGTCTCCGCCGAGTCCCTGGCCGAGATCACGGTCGACTCCCGCGACGAGATCGGCGAGCTGGCGGAGGCGTTCAACACCATCCAAGCAGTGACCGTGGAGGTGGCCCAGGAGCAGAGCAAGCTCCTCCGCAAGGGCATCGGCGACATCTTCGTGAACCTGGCCCGCCGTAACCAGAGCCTCCTCGACCGCCAGATCGAGTTCATCGACCAGCTGGAGACTTCCGAGCGCGACCCGGACCAGCTCGAGAACCTGTTCCGTCTCGACCACCTCGCCACCCGGATGCGGCGCAACGCCGAGTCCCTCCTCGTCATGGCCGGTGCCGATCCGCCTCGGCGTCGCGGCGCACCGCTGCCCGTCGCCGACGTCGTCCGCGTCGCCATCGGCGAGGTGGAGGACTACCAGCGGGTGCACCTCCTCGCCCTCGACGACGTCACCGTCGCGGCCAACGTGGCCGCCGACCTCGCCCACCTCCTGTCGGAGCTGATGGAGAACGCCACCAACGCTTCCCCGCCGCACACCAGCGTCGAGGTCATCGGTGGCTACGACGAGCGCAACGGCTACGTCGTCAGCCTCTCGGACAGGGGCATCGGGATGAGCGAGGCTCAGCTCGCCGATGCCAACGCCCTGCTCGCCCGCCCGCCGATGGTGGGTCTCGCGCTCAGCCGCTCGCTCGGCCTGACCGTCGTGAGCCGCCTGGCCGCCCGACACGGTTTCGTCGTCCGTCTGGACTCACGCGACGAGGGCGGCGTGGTGGCGACGGTCGCCCTTCCCTACGGACTCGTCGAGTACCCGGGCGAGGACCGCGATCTGTCGTCCTCGCCGTCGCCGATCGAGGTCATGGCCGCTGTCGACGGGCGCCCGACGCGCACGCGCCGTACGGCGAGCCGACCCAAGCCCGTGCCCGTGCCCGTGGGCGCACCGGCCGATGGCACCGAGGTCGAGATGGCCCCCGGTGTCCTCCCGAGCCGGGTCCCCGAAGCAGCTCCGGCTCCAGTGGCGGCGCCCGAGCCCACCCCGGCCGGACTCCCTCGCCGCCGTGTGAGCGAGCCGAGCGCCCCGGCGCCGACCCAGCCGACCGCCCTCGCCCCGTCAGCACCCGTCGCGCCGCCCGAGGTGACGACCTCGCCGGCGGTTGCTCCCGCCCCGCTCGAGGCGCCCGTCGCGCCGGCGGTGACCTCCGCCGGACTGACCCGACGGACGCCGGTGGCGGCCCAGGCCACCGGCCCGGCCCCGACGACGCCCACTCGCTCGGCGAGCCGCGCCAACCGCTCGCCCGACGAGGTCCGTCGGATGCTGTCCCGCTACCGCTCGGGTCTCGACCGGGGTCGGACCGATCCGGCCGCCGACGCCACGCCTTCCAACGGCGCCGCGGCCGACTCGGCCCCGACCTCAGCCGTCACGCCGCCCCCCACCGACCTGCCTGAACCCCCGAACAGAGGTGCACAGGAATGACCATGCTCAATCTCAGCGCAGGAGCCCAGAACCTCAACTGGCTCGTGCAGACCTTCGCCGAACGCGTGCCGGGGGTCAGCGAGGCCGTCGTTGTGTCCTCCGACGGACTCCCCATCGCGGCCTCCTCGGGCCTCGACCGCGAATCCTCCGATCGGTTCGCAGCGGTGTCGTCCGGGCTGATCGGCCTGGCCTACGGAGCCGCCGGTCGCTTCGGCGGCGGTGCGGTGAACGAGGTCATCATCGAGATGGAGAACGCCTTCTTGTTCGTCACCGGCATCAGCGACGGCTCGTGCCTCGCGTGTGTCGCCGACGCGGACTGCGACGTCGGCCTCGTCGGCTACGAGATGGCGGTCCTCGTGGACCGCGCCGGCGGCGTGCTGACGCCCGAGATCCGCGCCGAGCTCCAGGCGGCTCTTCCGCGATGACTGGTTCGGGCGTGCCCGCGGGATCCGACGGCGGTTCGTCGGGCCTGCGCGTCCGCTCGTACGTGCTCACCGGGGGACGGACGAGGGGGCGTGCCGATCTGCCCTTCGAGGCGCTGATCCAGGTGACGGCCCACGGTCGTGCCGCACGCTCGGGTCTGACCATGGAACGCCGGGAGATCCTCGGCCGCTGCATCGGTTCGATCTCGATCGCCGAGATCTCCGCACACCTCAAGCTCCCGCTCGGCGTCGTCCGGGTCCTCGTGGGCGACATGGTCGACGAGGGCCTCCTGACCGCATCCGCTCCCGACCACAGCCGGACCGGCGACCGCCCGGACCGTCTCCTGCTCGAAAGGGTCCTCGATGGCCTTCAGTCCCTCTGACACCGTCGCACCGGCCACGGGCGCTCCTGCCGCGGCCCCGCTACCGGTCAAGATCATCGTCGCCGGCGGCTTCGCCGTCGGCAAGACCACGTTCGTCGGTTCGATCTCCGAGATCGCCCCGCTGACGACCGAGGCCGCCATGACCAAGGTGGCCGAGGGCATCGACGAGACGGCCGGCACCCAGACCGGCAAGACCTCCACGACCGTGGCGATGGACTTCGGACGCATCACCCTCGGCGAGGACCTGGTCCTCTACCTGTTCGGCACGCCTGGCCAGGACCGGTTCCAGTTCATGTGGGACGACCTGATCCGCGGCGCCATCGGCGCAGTGGTCCTGGTCGACACCAGCCGGCTCGAGGACTGCTTCCCAGCCATCGACTACATGGAGCGCAACGGCGTTCCGTTCATCGTGGCCGTCAACCTCTTCCACGGCGACCAGGCCCACCACGTCGACGACGTGCGCGAGGCACTGGCGGTGCCCCAGGACGTCCCGATGATCACCACCGACGCACGGGACCGGGCCCGGACCAAGATGGCCCTGCTCGAGCTCGTCCAGCACGCCCTCCTGCGCGCCGGCTCGATCTGACCCGCCAGCGCGGCCCCACCTACTCCGGGACAGCGCCGCGCTCGGCCGCGGCCACGACCGGTCGTACCTTCACGAGGTACCAGATCGACACGACGACGCCGGGGCCCACGCACAACAGGCCGAAGAGGATGACCATCAGCCACACCAGCTGACGGCGCCCGGCCAGCGCCCAGGCCCACTGCGGATGGTGGACGCAGTCGAGCAGCGCCCACACCGAGAGGGCGAGCGGGATGCACAGCACGGCGGTGACGGCGATGGTGCGGAACAGCTCACCGACCCCGGACATGGCGGCCCACGGTACCGGGACCACCAGGACACCCGAGACCGACCCCCGCCCGTTCTGGTGGAGCTCTACTCGTGCGTGAGCCGCGCGAACCTCCACCAGAAGCGGATGCTCGGGGGGGGGTCAGGTGGGGGTGAGGAAGTCCAGGGCGGCGTCCAGGAAGCCCATGGCCTTCGGCGTGGCGAAGTGGTCGACGTTGCGCAGCACCACCAGCCGGGCGTCGGGCAGCCGGTCGACGAGCGGGTCGGCCGGGCCGGCGTCGTCGTGGTCGCCGATCACCACCAGCACGGGACAGGTGACGCGAGCGAGTGCCTCGTCGGAGAGGGCCGGCCGGCTGGTGCGACGCACCAGGGCGGCGAGCGCAGCAGGATCCTGATCGGGAGCTTCCGCCAGCGCGGAGAAGTACCGAAGGCGCGGGTCGTCGGGATCGCTCTCACCCTCGAAGGCCCGGGCCAGGGCCTCGGACTCCTCGGGCCGGTGCTCGTCGAACAGGTTGGTCCCCACCCCGGACAGGACCAGCGAGTGGAAGCGCTCGGGGTGGCGGGTGGCGAGAATCAGCAGGGTGCGGGCGCCCAGCGAGAAGCCGACGGCGTCGACGGGTCCGGCCGGGAGCCGGTCGTAGAGGTCGTCCTCCAGGCGGTCGTAGGCCGCCGGGTCGGTGGGACGCTCGGCGCTCCCGTGACCCATCAGGTCGAGCGGCACCGGACGGCGACCGATGTCGGTGAGCAGGTCGAGCCAGCCGTTGTCGCCCCAGGTCCGCGCCGAGCTGGTTGCCATCCCGTGGACCAGTACGACGGGAGGCGCCTCGCTCATCGGCCGCGGCGGCGCTGACGGCGGATGGCTTCGAGGGCCAGCGGGAGGAAGGCGCCGTTGGCAGTCGCCGACCAGGTGAGAGTGGCGGCGTGGCGCACCGCGCCGTCGGACAGCTTGGCCCGCAGCTCGGCATCGGTGAGCACGGCGATCAGGTCACGGACGAGGGCGCGGTCGTCGAACGACAGGAGGCCGGAGAGGCCGGCGGCGACCGCGTCACGGTGCCCGGCGATGTCCGTGGCGACCGACGGCGTGGCGCAGGCGGCCGCCTCGGTGAGGGTCATGCCCCAGCCTTCGGCGATCGACGCGCTGGCCACCACCCAGGCTCGGCGGTAGAGCGAGAGCAGCTCCTCGTCGGAAACCTTGCCGGCGATGCGGACCCACCGGTCGGCCCCGAGCTGGGCGACCTGAGCCTCGAGGTTGGGGCGCTCGTAGCCGTCGCCGACGATCACCAGCTGCACGTCGGGCACGCTGACCCGGACCTCGGCCACCGCCCGCACCAGCTCGTCGAACCGCTTCGACGGCATGAGTCGACCTACGGCCACGATCAGCGGGGTCGGGCTCTTCGACCCGTCCGGCGTGAAGCGCTCGTCGATCCCCGGCGGCACCACCGAGATCTGCGACGGCCGCAGGCCGAGGTACTCGATGAGCTCGTGTCGTGACGACTCCGACAACGTCACGACCGGTGTGCGCCGGTAGAGCGGCGGTGCGATCCGGTGCTCGAAGAACTTGCCGGCCCGGGCCAGCCCCGGCTCGAGCACCATGTCCCACATGTCGCGGTGCACGTGGTGCACCCAGGCGACCTTGGGTCCGGTGGCCCACAGCGGGGTGAGGAACGGCACCCCGTTCCAGATCTCCACCAGGCCGTCGCGTGGCCCGTGCCCGCCCATCACCTCGCTGACCACGGCGGTGGGGAACACCATGAACCGACCGTGCTTGCGGACGATCCGGTACCCGTCGCGGCTGCCCTCGTAGGGGTGCCCCTGGGCGTAGGAGGTGCGCATCACGATCTCGAGCCCGGCCTCGGCCCACAACGCCAGGATCTTGGCGGCGTGGACCTCGGAACCACCGGCCTCGATGTCGACGAGGTCGCGCCAGGCCAGTACGTGGATGCGCCGCAGGCCGGCCTCCTCGGCGAGCGCCGTGAGCTCGGCGGTGCGCGCCGGCGGGGTGGTCACCCGACCTCAGTCGCTGGCGCGGTTGACGGGGTGGTCAGGTCCGAACGCGTCGCGTGCGATCACCGGGGCGGCACGCCCGGTGCCCTTGTCGTCGATGCCGTCGTGGTCGGTCGCGCCGATGGCGGGGGCCTTCTCCTCGTGGTACTCCTCCTCGACGTTCACCTCCCACACGTCGTAGACGGTGCCCGCCGCGATGTTCTCCACCGTCAGCATCGCCGTGTACATCGAGTGGTCCTGGTTGTTGTAGCGGTGCATGCCGTTGCGACCGACCGGGTGCACGTTCGGGGCGCAGTCGGCGAGCCACTCGCGCATCCGCTTCACGTTGGCCTTGTAGCGCTCGTCGTAGAACGGGTACGCCTTGGGGACCCGCACCACGTAGCCGGCCTCGACCGCCGAGGCGGCGACGAGCCCGATCTCGCCGAGCTCCTTGGTGGCGAGGGCCACGAGATCCTCGTCGGCCATCGACCAGGTCTCGTCACCTTCGAACACGAAGTACTCGAGACCGAGGCAGGTGCGCCCTTCCTTGACGAGGTAGGGCGACCAGGACCCGAAGTTCTGGATGCGGCCGACCTTGACCTCCGGCGCATGGATGTAGATCCAGTTGTCGGGGAAGATCCCCTCGTCGGGCACCACCAGGGCGACGGTCAGGAAGTCGCGGTAGCGGAGGTCCCTGGCGGCGGTGAGCACCTCGGCGGGCGGCGGCGGGTCCATGGCGAGCAGTAGCTGCGACATCGGCATGGAGGAGATGACCTCGGTGCACGGGTACTCGGTCTGCACCCCGGCGTGCTCGGCCACGACGGCGACGGCTCGGTCGTTCTCGTGGCGGACCTTGACGGCCTTGGTCTCCATCAGCACCTTGGAACCGGCGGCCTCGACCTTGTCGCGGCACACCTCCCACATCATTCCCGGGCCGTACTTCGGGTACTGGAACTCCTCGATCAGCGAGGTGATGTCGGTCGCCTTGCCCTTCTTCAGGAACGACATCCACGAGGGCAGGGCGTCGAGGATGGCGTTCACCCCGGCGTTCCAGAGCGACATGTTCTTGATGCGCTGAGCGGCCCAGTCGGCCTGGATCTGGCTGGCCGAGACGCCCCACAGCTTCTCGTTGTAGGTCTTGAAGAAGTGGGTGTAGAGGCGCTTGCCGAACCGTGCGGTGATCCAGTCCTCGAGGCTGGCGTCACCCTTCGGTCGTCCGAGGAGCTTGCGGACCGCGCCGTCGGCGCGGGCCCAGAAGTAGGACATCACGCACAGCACGGCCTCGCCGATGCCCAGGTTGGTGAGGGCGTTCGAGGCTTTGAGGGGGTAGTCGAAGAACTTTCCCCCGTAGTAGATGCGGCTCATCCGGGGACGCTGGAGGAAGTCCTCGTCGGGGAGGATCTCGTGCCAGAGGTCCTCGACCGGCTGCACCTTGGTGAAGAAGCGGTGACCGCCGAGGTCGAAGCGCCATCCGTCGCGCTCCACTGTGCGGGAGATGCCGCCGACCATGTCGTCGGCCTCCAGGACGGTGCTGCTGACATCGTGTTTGGTGAGCTCGTAGGCCGCTGTCAGGCCAGCCGGACCCGCCCCGATGACCACCACCTGTGGCGAAGCGGTGGAGGAGTCGGCGGCCGCCGTGGCGGTGGGCTCGGGAGAAACGGTCATCACGTCACTTTCGAGGGCTTGGGACCGTCGAGGAGTGTAGTGAAGCGCTCCTGCAGCATGTCCCATCCCCCTCCCCGGCGGGCCCGGAGCCCAGCGGTACAGTCCCGGCTCATGCGTACGACCGAGGACGGCCCGTCCGTGGGGCCTGAAGGGGCGGGCGACCCGCCCGCTGCCGGGGCCGACGGCCCGTCGGCCCCTGTCGAGATCGTGGTGGTGGGAGTCGTCGCCGTCCTCCTCGGGGTCGTGCTGCGCTTCGTCACCCGGTCCTCGCTGTGGCTCGACGAGGCGCTCAGCGTGAACATCGCCGAGCTGCCGATCGGCGACATCTTCAGCCAGCTCCGCCACGACGGTCACCCGCCGCTCTACTACCTGCTGCTGCACGGCTGGATGGAGCTGTTCGGCAGTGGCGACGTCGCCGTCCGGGCGCTTTCAGGGGTCTTCGGTCTGCTCACCCTGCCCTTGGCCTACGTGGCCGGCCGTCGTCGGGGCGGCACCCTCCTCGGATGGCTCACCCTCACCGTGGTGGCCCTGTCCGCGTTCGCGGTGCGGTACTCCAACGAGACCCGCATGTACTCGCTCGTCATGCTGCTCACGTTCGCGGGTTACCTGCTCGTCGACGACGTCCTGCGTCGAGGGCGCAACGATCTGCTCCGGCTGGCCGGCATCGCCCTGGTGGCCGCCGCTCTGCTCTACACGCACTACTGGTCGATGTGGCTGCTCGCCGCCACCACTGCGGTCGTGGTGTGGCGGGCGTGGAGGAACACCGACCGCGAGGTCCGGGTACCCGCGCTGCGGGTGCTGGGAGCCCTGGTCGTCGGCGGCGTGCTCTTCCTGCCGTGGTTGCCGTCGCTGCTCTACCAGTCGGCGAACACCGGCACCCCGTGGGCGATCCCCACCCGGCCGACGACGGCGGTGGCGTTCACCTTCAACGACTTCACCTCCGGCCTCTACAGCGACGCCGGGTTCTTCGCCATCCTCATCGCCGTGCTGGTCGCGCTGGCGGTGTTCGGCCGGGCCGTCGACGGCCGCCACATCGCGCTCGACCTGCGCACCGAGCGCCAGCTCCGCGGTGAGGCCCTTGTCGCCGGGCTCACCTTCGCCGTGGGGGTCACCGTCTCCTATGCGCTGCGCAGCGCATTCGCCACCCGCTACTCCGCGGTCGTGGTGCCGTTCATGGCCCTGCTGGTCGCTGGTGGCCTCACCCGCTTCGCCGGCCGCTGGGTGCGCCTCACCGCGGTGCTGGTCGTCTGCGCGTTCCTCGGCGCCGGGGCGGTGTGGAACGTGGCCGACACCCGCACCCAGGCGGGTCAGGTCGCCGAACGAATCGATGCCAACGCCAATCCGGGCGACATCGTCGTGTACTGCCCTGACCAGCTCGGCCCCGCGGGCTCGAGGGCGGTCACCGCCGATGTCGAGCAGGTCTCGTATCCGACCTTCGGGGATCCGCACCTCGTCGACTGGGTCGACTACGAGGCGCGCAACGACGCCCAGGACCCGGTGGCCTTCGCTCAGCGGGTGGTCGAGACCGCTGGCCCCGATCGTGCGATCTTCGTCGTGTGGAGCGGCCTGTACCGCACCTTCGAGGAGGACTGCGAGGCGCTCGTCTCCGCCATCGGTGCGGCTCGCCCCGGCCAGGAGCTGCTGTCCGAGAACGGGAAGTTCTTCGAGAAGGCGTATGTGTCGTGGTTCCCGGCGATCGGATGAGCCGACGGTGACCACCCGCCGCGGCCTGGCGGCGCTGATCGATGATCTGCGGGCCGTGCTCGTGCCCTGGCTCACAACAAGGGTGCTCGTGGCCACCGGCTACGTGGTGGCCGTCGCCGGCGCCGACCGGCTGACGCCGGGGAACGACCCGACGGCGCTCGGCGAGGGCCTGGTCGCGTGGGACGGCACCTGGTACCGCGACATCGCCCAGCACGGCTACCACGCCCTGCCCGACGAGGCCCTGCGCTTCTTCCCCCTGTTCCCGCTGCTCGGCAAGGCCTTCGGCGTGCTCACCGCCGGCCGAGTCGACATCGCCCTGATCGTCCTCGCCAACCTGGCGTCGCTCGCCCTCGCTGTCGCGGTGCGGCGACTGGTGCGCTTCGAGCGGGGCAACGCCGTGCTCGCCGATCGGGCGGTGTGGATGGTCTGCCTCTTCCCCGGTGCCTTCGTGCTGTCCTGGGCCTACGCCGAGGCCTTGTGGCTGCTCGCCGCCGTCGTCGGCTTCTGGGCCATCCGCAGCCGCAGGTGGTGGTGGGCGGTCGCGGCCGGGCTCATCGTCGGGGGGAGCCGCCCGCTCGGCCTGGTGTTCGTCGTGCCCGTCGCCATCGAGTTGGCGCGGGTGTGGCGACCGGCCCGCAACGACGAGCGGGCCGCCGGTGTGGCGGCGCTGCTCGCGCCCCTGGTGGGCTGCGGTGCGTACCTGGCGTGGGTGCGGAGCAGCTACGGCGACGCCTGGCTGCCGTTCACCGTGCAGGGCGGGCTCCGGGGCGACAGCGTCGACCCCTTCACCCGCCTCTGGGACGGCCTCCAGCAGATGGTCGGCCCCGACCGCTTCTCCGACGGGCTCCACGTGCCGTTTGCCCTCGCCTTCGTCGTGCTGCTCGTGCTCACCTTCCGATGGTGGCCCGTGTCCTACGGGGCCTTTGCCGGATTGGTACTGGTCGCCGCCCTCGCGGCCGAGAACCTCAACTCCCTCGAGCGTTACGGGCTCAACGCCTTCCCGCTGGCGCTCACCCTCGCCATCGCGGTGCGCAACGACCGAGTCGAACGGGTCGCCACGACCGTGCTCGGCGGGGGGGTGGTGGCGCTCAGCTCGCTCGCCTGGATGGGCGCGTACGTGCCCTGACGGTCAGGCGGAGCACAACCGGGTGACGGTGCCGTCGGGGTCGGGGTCGTCCAGCGCGTGCGGCAACGCGTCGTCGTCTCGCTCGACGCGTCGGACGACCATGATCTCGCTGGTGCGGAAGCTGGCCAGCCGGATGCTCCAGCAGTCGACCACCCGCCGCTGCGAGGACGTGCGGAAGAAGGTGGTCAGCGGCCCCTCCTGCTCGTAGGCGTCTGCTCCCTCGACGACCTCGCGAACCTGCTCCTTGAGGGTGATCTCGTAGGCGGTCACGACGGCTCCTCACCCGGGCGCCCTCGCCGGCGACCCTGCCCCGACCGTACGGAACCACCCCTGTGGGGAGGAAGGGGAACAACCCTGTGACTTGCCTGGGGTCCGAGCGCCAAGTCCTGTGCACAACCGCCGCGCCCCATCTTCCCCTCCTGCGATCCGCGCGTCTTTTCGTCGTCCTGGCGCCGGAAACACGCGCGAATGGGCGGAGCGAGGGGATTGTCGGGCGGCAGGTCCAGGCGTAGCGTCATCGGTGAGCGACGGCGCGGCCGATCCGGTCGACCGATCGCTGATCCAGCCTCCACGAGAGGGGGAGCGATGAAGGGCATCACCGCGCGCGGCTTCGACGCGCCTGACACGACTCGTGCACCCGACCACGCCCTGGTCGAAGTGCTCGATCTCGACTCGGCCACCGTGGCCCGCATGACACTGCACCCGGGGTGGCGCTGGTCGGAGTCGATCAAGCCTGTCGTGGGCACCGAGTCCTGCCAGGCCCGACACCTCGGCATCGCCGTTGCCGGGCACCTGCACGTGGTGCACGAGGACGGAACCGAGTGCGACATCGGTCCGGGGCAGGCCTACGTCATCGAACCCGGTCACGACGCCTGGGTCGTGGGCGAGGAGGCGCTCGTCGCCTACGAGTTCGAGTCGTCCACCGCCGCCGACTACGCCAGCGGCAACTGATCGACGCTCCCGGTCCGACCACGGCGCCACGCCGGCCGTCCCGCTGGCGTGGCGTCGAGTTCCCGCGCCCGGGCAAGCCGGCGTGGCACGATCGACCGGTGGACACCGACCTGCACGACGGAGATCTGCTCGATGTGACCTGCCCGCGGTGCGAGCAGGTGGTCTCTGAGCGCTTCTACGGGCCCTGTGAGCGATGTCGGGGCGAGCTGCGGGCGTCGCTCGGCGGCGAGCAGCGCGAGGTCGAGGCCGCGGCCTACGAGCCCAAGATGAACGTGACTCCGAACGCCGTGGCCACCAAGGACTAGCTGTTCTGCCCTGCCTCGCACTCTCACCCAAGGTGGGCGGGCGGGTGGGGGCGGTCAGCCCTCGACGGGGCGCTCCTCGACGGTGACGGTCTGCATCACGTCGCCGCGACGGGTCGCGGCCACGGCGTCGAGTCCCGAGACGACATGGCCGAACAGGTTGTACTGCTTGGGCAGACGGCCGGTGAGGTCCTCGAGGCACACGAAGAACTGCGAGCCGTTGGTGTCGGGACCGGCGTTGGCCATGGCCAACGCACCCGGGCGGTAGTTGCCCTGCACGGGCTCGTCCTCGAACCGGTAGCCGGGGCCGCCTCGTCCGCTGCCCTCGGGGCACCCGCCCTGGATCACGAACCCGGGCTCCACCCGGTGGAACGTGAGCCCGTCGTAGAAGCCCTGGCGGGCGAGCGCCACGAAGTTGTTCACGGTCTTGGGGGCGATCCGGGGATCGAGGTCGGCCACGATCTCGCCCCGTTCGGTGGTGATGGTCACCCGGTAGATCGTGTTCTCGTCGATTTCGTTGGCAGGCGGGTTCGGCATGGAGGCCATCGTGGCACAGAGCCACGCCCGTAGGATCGGCCGCTGTGCCCCGACCGCATCGCGACATCAGCCTGGCCCTGGCGGAGCGCGACCCGGTGCTGGCCGGCCTCGTGGAGCGGCACGGTCCGATGCACCTCCCGCCCCCGCCGAAGGCGTCGCAGCGCTTCGAGCAGCTGGCCCGATCCATCGCGTTCCAGCAGCTCGCCGGCCGGGCGGCGAGCACGATCTGGGGTCGGGTCCGGGCCCTCGTACCCGGGGACTTCACCCCGGAGGCGGTGCTGGCCGTCGCGCCCGAGGCGCTGGCCGGCGCGGGGCTCTCACGGGCCAAGCAGGCGTCGATCACCGACCTGGCCGAGCACGTGGCCGACGGCCGCGTCGCCCTCGACCGGATCGGCCGTCAGTCCGACGCTGCGGTGATCGAGCACCTCACGGCGGTGCGGGGCATCGGTCCGTGGACGGCCCAGATGTTCCTGTTGTTCACCCTGCATCGCCTCGACGTGTGGCCCATCGGCGACCTTGGCGTGCGGGTGGGGTTCGGGAAGGCGTGGGGTCTCCCGGAGGCGCCGAGCCCGGGCGCACTCGAGGCGTTGGGCGAGCCCTACCGCCCGTGGCGCAGCGTCGTGGCCTGGTACTGCTGGCGGGCGGCGGACACCTGAGCGTCCCGACGATCGATCAGGGCGGCGCCGGGAGGCCCTCGACCGGCGTCGGATCCGGTGCGGGCACCGTCTCACCAGGAGGAGGCGTCGTCGTCGTGGTGGTCGGCGGGGGAGGGATGATCCGACTCTCCGCCGACTGGTACCCGTTGGCGGTGCGCACCACGAGGTCGGCGTAGCGGGCCGAGTTGTTGTACCCCAGCGCCGCTCGACGGAGGCCGCCGTCGGTGTCGAGCCCGCTCCCACCCGCTCCGCAGAGCAGGCCTGCCGCAGAGAGGGCGGCGTCGTAGATGTTCGACGGATCGGCGCGTCCGTCGCCGCTGCCATCGCGCCCGAGGCTGCGCCACGACGTCGGGATGAACTGCATCGGTCCGACCGCCCGGTCGACCGCGGGGTCGCCGTCGAGCTCGCCTCCGTCGCTGTCGGAGATCGAGGCCGTGCCGTTGGTGCCGTCGAGTGGGATGCCCACGATGGGCTGGCTCGTGACCCCAGCCGCGGTGAGACGCGAACCGCCGTAGGTGCCGTGGCCGCTCTCGACCTTGCCGATCCCGGCCAGCCCCGACCAGCGGATGCCGCACCCGGGCCGCTCGAAGGCCATGCGCGCCGCCGCCTTCACATAGGCGTCGAGGGCGACCAGCGGTAGGTCCGTGCCGGCCACGTCGGCGGTGATGCGCCAGTCGGCGACACTGCGGCGGGACGCGTCCGAGGAGCGGCGGAGGCTCGCAACCTCGGCGTCGAGGTCGTCGCGGGCGGTCGTCGCCGCCGCCAGCCGCTCCTCGACCGACTGGAGCCGGGTGGAGGCGTCCTCGATGGTGCGGTCGGTGTCGCCGATCGTGGCTCGCGCCGCCCGCACCTCCTCGGTGCGTCGGTCGGCGACACCGTCGAGCAGCGCGTCACCACGAGCGTTCTCGGCGGCTTCGGCGGCGCCGGCGAAGAGCTCTTCTCCGGCGGTGTCGCGACCCTTCACGTAGCTGGTGACGCCCATCGTCCGGAGGCTGTCGCGGCTGCGGTCGAGCTCGTCGCGAGCGATCTCGCCGCGCCGACGGGCGTCGTCGATCTCCGCCGTCAGCCGCCCGCGCTCGGCGGCCTGCGCATCGGCCTCCTCGGTCACGCGGGCGAGCCGGGACTCTGCGTCGCCGAGTCGGGCCCGGGCGGCATTCCAAGCGGCCAGAGCCTTGCGGTACCCGTCGCCGTCCACCTGCACCCCGGCGAGGGAGGGATCGAGCCGCGGATCGTCGATCACCACGCTCTCCTGGGCCGACACCCGTTCCCATCCGAGGCCGACGCCGACCAGCGAGCCGAGCATGGCCACGACGCCCGCCGCAGCGGTAAGGCGCCTGCGGGGGCGCGCGGGGAGGACTGGCGATGCCACCCCTCCATCATCGGCCAAGTGGACCCCGACCTTTCGTCGCACCACCGGGGCGGACAGGATGGGCCCATGCCGCGCCGTCGCCCCACTCTGCCGCGACGGGCTCGTGCCGCCATCACCGAGGTCGTCGGAGAGCAGCACCTGATCGTCGATCCCGATGTCGTTCACGGCAACGAGATCGACTGGACCGGACGGTTCGAAGGAATGACGTCTGCTGTCGTGCGGCCGGCCGACACCGCCGAGGTCGCCGCCGTCCTCGCCATCTGCCACGCCGAGTCGATCGCGCTGGTGCCCCAGGGCGGCAACACCGGACTCGTCGGGGGCGGTGTTCCCCTCTCGGGGGAGATGGTGCTGTCGCTCACCCGACTGACCGAGCTCGGACCGGTTGACGAGTTGGCCGCTCAGGTGACCGCCGGCGCGGGGGTCACCCTCGGCTCCCTGCACCGCCACGCCGGCGGCAGTGGTCTCGCCTACGGCGTCGACCTCGCAGCACGCGAGACGGCGACGGTCGGAGGCACCGTCGCCACCAACGCAGGAGGGGTCCATGTGCTGCGGTGGGGCTCGACCCGCCGCCAGGTCCTCGGACTCGAGGCCGTCACCGCCGACGGGAGGGTCCTGCGCCACCTCGACGGGCTCGTCAAGGACAACACGGGATACGACCTCAGCGGTCTGCTCTGTGGATCCGAGGGCACCCTCGCAGTGGTGACCGCCGCCCGGCTCGCCCTCGTCCCCCGACAGCCCTGTTCAGTGGTGGCGCTGTGCGCCTTCGCCGATGTGGCCGACGCGGTGCGGATCGCGGCCGAAGTGCACCGACGGCTCGACTGCCTCGACGCCGCGGAGATCTTCCTTGGTGCCGGGCTGGAGTTGGTGCGGGAGGTGACGGGCCGGGCGGCCCCGTTCACGGTGCACCACCCGGTCTACGTCCTCTTCGAAGCGTCGGGCTCCGGTGACCCGAGCGAGGCGCTCGCCTCCGTGCTCGCCGATCAGGCCGGGGTGCTCGACGTCGCCGTGGCCACCGATGCCGGACGTCGCGGTGAGCTGTGGGCGCTCCGGGAGGACCACACCGCCGCGATCAACACCCTCGGCCCTCCCCACAAGCTCGACGTCACCCTTCCACTCGGGGAGTTGGCCGGGTTCGTGGACCTGGTGCCCGAGGTCGTGCGTACGGTCGCTCCCGAGGCTCGCTGCTGGCAGTTCGGTCACGTCGGTGACGGCAACGTGCACGTGAACGTCACCGGTCTGGCTCCCGACGACGAACGCGTCGACGATGCCGTGTTGTCACTGGTGGTGTCGTTGGGGGGCTCGATCAGCGCGGAGCACGGCATCGGCACCGCCAAGCGACGGTGGTTGCCCCTGCAACGAAGCGTCGCCGAACTCGACACGTTCCGGGCGATCAAGGCGGCCTTCGACCCGAAGGGCATCCTCAACCCCCACGTGCTCGTCTGAGCACTGCACGGGCACATGAGACCTGGCTGGGTGCGCGACGGGCGCGTCGTCAGCCGAGTGCCCACTGCCCCCGGGCTCGGAGCACCTGGCGCAGCGTCGCGGGACGGTCGGTCATGATGCCGTCGACCCCGAGCTCGAGGAGGCGTGCCATCTCGTCGGGGTCGTCGATGGTCCACACGTGGACCGGGAGCCCGTGGCGGTGCGCGGTCTGCACGAAGCGGTCGCTGACGATCGGGATGTGCCGCGCCCGCACCGGCACCTGCACGCAGCAGCCGGTCGGACGACTGCGGCCGAGGCCCAGGCTCGCCAGTCGCAGTCCGGCCACGGCGCGAGGTCCGAGCGAGGTGCACAAGCGGGGCCCGAGATGCTCGCGCATGCGCTCGATGCGCTGATCCGAGAACGACCCGATGCACACCCGGTGGACGGCTCCCACTCGTCGGAGCAGGGCGGCCAGAGGGGCCACCACGGCGTCGTGCTTCGGATCGATGTTCACCCGCAGGTCGGGCCAGGTGGTCAGCAGGTCCTCGAGCACGATGATCGGCTCCACCCCGTCGACGCGCGCCTCTCTGACCTCGGCCCACGGCATCTCGGCGATGACCCCTCGGCGGTCGGTGACCCGGTCGAGCTTGTCGTCGTGGAACGCCAGCACGACCCCGTCGGCGGTCACGTGGGCGTCGGTCTCGACGTACCGGTAACCGAGGGCCACCGCGCCGGCGAACGCCGGCATCGTGTTCTCCGGCCAGTCGCCGGCTCCGCCTCGGTGGGCGAACGGGATCGGCCCGGGATGGTCGAGGAACTCACACGACGGTCGGTCCACCGCCTCACCGTAGGGGTCGCGTCCGTCGCGCCGCGGCGGCTCCCCGGTACCCTCGCCGCAGTGGAGCCCAGCGCGACCGATCCGACGGCGGCGTTCGTCCGGATCGTGGCCGGACCAGAGGCCGAGGTCGAGCTCGACCGGGCGGCCCTGCTGATCGCGGCCCAGGCCCGACCGGGGCTCGACGTGGACGTCGAGCTGGGCCACATCGACTCCCTTGCCGACGGGTGCGACGGCCGCGACCTCGAGTCCTTACGAGGGCACCTGTTCGGTCGCCTCGGCTTCACCGGCAACACGGACGACTACTACGACCCCGCCAACTCCTACCTCGACCAGGTCGTGGCGTCCCGGTGCGGCATCCCCATCACGTTGTCGGTCCTGACGATCTCGGTCGCCCGACGCCTGGGGATGGAGCTCGTAGGGGTAGGGCTCCCCGGGCACTTCCTCGTCGGATCGGCCACCGACGCCGATCTCTTCGTCGATCCCTTCAGCGGTGGCCAGGTGCTCGACGCGGTCGCGGCCGAGACACTGTTCCAGTCGCTCCACGGCACCGAAGCGACGTTCTCGTCCGCCATGCTGGCGCCGGTCGGCGCCCGAGCGGTGCTCACCCGGATGCTCAACAACCTGCTCGGGATCTTCGCCGCCCGCCGCGACACCCGCAGCCGGCTGTGGGCACTTCAGCTGCGAGCTGCGATCCCGGGAGCGTCGATCGACGACCGGGCCGAGGTCGCCGGAGCCCTGGCGGGCGTCGGCCGGTACGCCGCCGCCGGGCAGTGGCTCGACCAGCTGGCCGACGACGCGCCGGGAGCGCTCGGTGACAGCTACCGGCGCAGCGCAGCTCGCCTCCGGGCCTGCCTCAACTGACGCTTCGGCCCTCCGAGTTCACTGGTCGCCACCGGAGGGTCGCCGTCCGGCGCGCGCCACCCGGTAGCGTTCGGAGCATGGCCCGCCGGACGAAGATCATCGCCACCATCGGACCTGCGTCCGAGGACGAGCGAACCCTCAAGGGGTTGATCCAAGCGGGCATGGACATCGCCCGGATCAATCTCTCCCACGAATCGATCGACCTCGCGCTCGAGCGCTACCACCGCATCCGGAAGGTCGCGAGCGACCTCGAGGTGCCCGTGGGGATCCTCGTCGACCTCCCCGGGCCCAAGGTCCGGGTCGGGAGCATGCCCGAGGGCGGGGTGCAGCTGGTCGACGGCCAGGAGTACCACCTGACCCCGGGGCGGGGCGTGAGCTCGCCCGAGCTCATCGAGGTCGACTACGACGATCTCCTCACCGACGTGCACGAGGGCGACCTGCTCACGTTCGGCGACGGCGCCGTCCAGGCCGAGGCGCTCGGTCGCCAGCAGGACCGCATCGCCATCCGGGTGATCCACGGCGGTCTGCTCACCGGCCGACCTGGGATCCACATCCCCTCCGAGCGCCTGCGGCTCACGACGCCCACCCAGGAGGACCTCCGGCTGCTCGACGCCTTCGTCGAGGTCGGCGTCGACATGGTCGCCCTCTCGTTCGTTCGGTCGGCCCACGACGTGCGCCGCATCGGGGTCGAGCCCAACCCCCGCGGCCCGCTGGTCGTGGCCAAGATCGAGACACGCGCCGCGGTCGAGAACCTCGACGCCATCGTCGAGGCGTCCGGGGCGGTCATGGTCGCCCGAGGTGACCTCGGTTCGGAGTTCCCGATCCAGGAGCTGCCTCATCTCCAGAAGGAGATCATCCGCCGGTGCATCGCGGTCGGGCGACCCGTCATCACCGCCACCCAGATGCTCGAGTCGATGATCCACGCGCCGAGCCCGACCCGGGCCGAGGCCTCCGACGTCGCCAACGCGGTGTTCGACGGGTCGTCGGCGGTCATGCTCTCGGGCGAGACCGCCATCGGTAGCGACCCGGTGCACGTGGTCGACGTGATGGCCCGCATCGCCGAGCGGGCCGACGACGAGTTCGACTACGGCGGCTGGCCGCAGTGGCTGTCGACCCTCCACCTCCAGCCCAGCGAGGACGTCGAGGGCCAGATCACCAACGCGATGACCTCGGCCGCCCAGCGCGCTGCCAGCGAGATCGGTGCCGCCGCAATCATCTGCCTCTCCCGCAGCGGCTTCACGGTCCGCTCGATCGCCCGCTTCCGACCGCGGGCCAAGATCGTCGGTTTCTCCACCAACCCCCGCACCGTGCAGCAGCTGACGATGAGCTGGGGCACGACCCCGTACCTGCTCGACGAAGGGGGCAATGAGGAGGAGCAGGCCCAGAAGGCCATCCAGGCGGCCGTGGCCGCCGGCGAGGTGCATCCCGGAGATCTGGTCGTGGTGCTGAACGGTTCGGGCATCTATCGGGGTCGGGTCACCGACACCGTGCGCATCGTCCAGATCCCCTAGTCCCTCCCGGTGCAGAGGCAGGTTGCCCCGAACGGGCTCGGCATCGGCCACGGCGGCACGCCCGACGGTCCGCCGGTCGTGTTCGTGCACGGGGCGATGGATCGCGGCGCGGCGTTCCTCCGAGTTGCCCGGCTCCTGCCAGAGACTTCGTGGTGGGTGTACGACCGCAGGGGCTACGGGCGCTCGGCGGACGCCGGCACGACCGACTTCGAGGGCCATGTCGGAGACCTGGTCGAGATCCTGGAGCACGTCCGCTCGAGCACCGGCTCGGCGCCGGTGCTCGTCGGTCACAGTCTCGGAGGCACGATCGCCCTGACCGCGACCTACCGCCGTCCCGATCTCGTCGCCGCCCTCGCCACCTACGAGGCAGCCCTCTCGTGGGCACCGTGGTGGGAGGCGCGCTACCCGCTGCTCGATCCGCCCGACCCCGACCGCGAGGCCGAGCGCTTCCTGCGGCGGATCCTCGGGGACGAGCGGTGGCTGGCGCTCCCGGCCGCGACCCGGGAGCGGCGAAGGCGTGACGGGCAGGCCTACGTCGCCGAGTTCGGGTCGGCGCGCCGGCAGGAGGGCTTCGCCGCGAATGAGATCGCGGTGCCGGTGCTGCTCGCCCACGGGACCTCGACCGGGTCGGCGCAGCCAGCTCGGGCGGCGGAGGAGATGGTGGCCGAGCTGCGCCACGGACGCCGGGTGGTGTTCGAGGGCGCGCCCCACGGCGCCCATCTCAGCCACCCGGCGGAGATGGCCGACCTCGTGCGCCAGGCGCTGGCGGCGGCCACCAATGGTCGACCGGCCGGGCAGTAGCGTGGCGCCGTGACCGACTCCCGTCCCGTCTCACTCAATCCTTCCGGTCCGCCGGAGACGATCCTGCCCGCCGAGTCCGCCGACCTGCGCCACCGGCTCGAGCAGGCCAGGGGTCTGCCGGAGGACGAGCGGCGGTCGGCGATCGCAGCGGTCGTGGCCGCGCATCCGCGATCGAGCGCGGCCTGGGCCGATCTCGGCGACCGCGGGCGCGACGACGTGGAGGCGTACGCCGCCTACCGGGTCGGCTACCACCGTGGTCTCGACTCGTTGCGGGCCAACGGCTGGCGGGGTTCGGGCTACGTGCGATGGGAGCACCCTTCGAACCGGGGGTTCCTCCGCAGCCTCGCCGGTCTCGGTCGTCAGGCCTCGGCGATAGGCGAGGACGACGAGGCCGAGCGGTGTCGTCACTTCCTGCGCCAGTGCGACCCGTCGTGGCCGCCGGCCGACCTCGACCTGGGCTAGCGGGTGGCGCCGGAGCCGTTCTCCGGTGCGGTCCTCGCCGGTGGCGAGTCGCGCCGGATGGGCCGGGACAAGGCCCTGGTGGAGGCCGAGCCGGGGCGCCCGCTGGCGCTGGTGGCGGCGCAGGCCCTGGAGCGCGCCGGCGCCGTCGAGGTGGTCGTCGTGGGCGGTGACCGAGAGGCGTTCGAGAGCCTCGGGTTGCGCTGGTTGCCCGACCGCTTTCCCGGCGAGGGCCCCCTCGGAGGGATCCTGACCGCGCTCATCGCCGCGACCGACGACCTGGTCGTCGTGCTCGCCTGCGACATGCCCGGCGTCGGCCCCGAGGTGCCCCTCGCCCTCGTCCACGCCCTGGCCGGCGCGCCGACCGCCAAGGCGGCGATTGCCGTCGTCGGCGACCGGGACCAACCTCTGACCGCTGCGTGGCGACGGTCGACCGCCCAGGCGGCGATGGAGGCGGCGTTCGCGGCCGGTGAGCGGGCCCCCCGGCGGGTCCTGGAACCCACTACGGCGGTCCGCGTGCTCGGTCTGCCCCGTGAACAGCTCGAGGACGTGGATTCGCTGGAGGACCTCCGCCGCTACGCTGAGCGCCACTCGCCGACGAACCCGAAGGACTGAGCGTGCCCGACGTGCCCGAGATCGACATCGCCGTCCTCGAGACCCAGATGGCCGCGGGCGTGGTGGTGGTCGATGTCCGGGAAGACGACGAGTACACCGACGGGCACGTGAGCGGCGCGCTCCTCATCCCGCTGGGCACGGTGCCCGAGCGGTTCGACGAGATCCCCACCGACCAGCCGGTCTACGTGATCTGCGCCCGGGGCAGCCGCAGTGCCCGGGCGGTGCAGTTCCTCCGGGCCAAGGGTGTCGACGCCACCAACGTGGCCGGCGGCACCCTCGCCTGGATCGACTCGGGGCGTCCGGTGGTCACCGGCTCCCAGCCAGGCTGAGCAGCCCCGTGTCGGACGCTCCGCACGTGGTGAGCACGGACGCGGAGCTGCGCTCGGTCGTCGACGCCCTTCTCGTCCAGCCCGCCTACGCGCTCGACACCGAGTTCCACCGCGAACGCACCTACTTCCCCAAACTCGCGCTGGTGCAGCTGGCGTGGGCCGACGACCTCGTGCTCGTCGACCCGCTGGCCGTCGACGTGGCCCCGCTGGCGGCTGTACTGCGCAGCGATGCCGTCGCCGTGCTCCATGCTGCCGACCAGGACCTGGAGATCCTCGAGCTGGTGTGCGGGACGGTGCCCCAGCACCTGTTCGACACGCAGGTCGCGGCCGGCTTCACCGGCATGAGCACGCCGTCACTCGCCACCGTCTACGAGAAGGTGCTCGGGGTGAAGGTGGGCAAGGCCGACCGTCTCACCGACTGGCTGCAGCGGCCGCTCACCGCTGACCAGCTCACCTACGCGGCGAACGACGTGGCCCACCTGCTCGAGGTGCAGCAGCGGCTCGTCGGCGAGCTCCAGGATCGGGGTCGGCTCCAGTGGGCGGTCGACGAGTGCGAGCTGCACCGGATCCGAGGTCGCGGACAGCGTGATCCCGAGGAGGCGTGGCGTCGCATCAAGGAAGCCCGTCAGTTGCGGGGCCGCGCCCGAGGGGTCGCCCAGTCCGTGGCGGCGTGGCGCGAACGCCGGGCTGCCACCCTCGACATCCCGGTCCGCTACGTCCTGTCGGACATGGCCGTGGTCGGCATCGCCCAGCGACCGCCTCGCAACCGAGGCGAGCTCGACCGCATCCGCGGCATCGACAAGGGCCTGCGGGACGACGTCGCCTCCGGCCTGCTCGCCGCGGTGGCGGCAGGGGCCGACGGCCCGGTGCCCCAGCTCGACGAGGGTCCCGCCGGGGGCGTCGATCGTGACCTTCGTCCCGCGGTCGCCCTCATCTCGGCCTGGGTGTCGCAGCTCGCTCGCGACCTCCAGCTCGACACGACGCTGCTCGCGACCCGGAGCGACCTCGAGGCGCTCCTGCGGGGCGATCCCTCGGCCCGCCTGGCCGAGGGGTGGCGAGCCGAGATCGTGGGCGAGCCCATCCGACGACTGCTGAACGGCGAGGCCGCCGTCGCCTTCGCCGGCGGGGGAGAGCTCGTGATCGAGGAGCGCTCGGGTCGGCCACTGGCCTGATCAACCCCGACGGACCCACAGGGCCTGGTCGGGTCCGAGGTGTCCACCCAGAGCCTCCCCCTCGCCGATGCCGTCGCTGGCGACCAGCACCTGGGCGGCGTCGGCCGCGTCGCCGGCCTCGGTCCCGGCCAGCTCGACCCGGCGGTCGGTGAAGTTCACCAGGACCACTACGCGGTCCGCCTCCGAGGTCCGCTCCCAGGCGAGCACGCCCACGGGAGCGTCGAGGAGCCGCTGGTCGCCGCGGGAGAGTGCCGGCGAGCTGTACCGGACCCGGAGCGACCTCTGGTAGAGGTTGAGGGTCGAACCGGGGTCGGCCCATTCGCCGGCGACGTCGTGGGTGTCGCTCTCGGGCGGGAAGGGGAGCCACGGGTCCGCGGGCCAGCCGTGTCTGACGGTCGCGTCCCACGGGATGGGCGCCCGGCAGCCGTCGCGGCCGCCGGGGTCGACGACCCGATCGGGTGCCACCTCGGCATCGAGGAGGCCGAGCTCCTCGCCTGCGTACAGGAACGGCGTACCCCGGAGACCGAGGAGCAGAAGCGTCGCCGCCCGGGCCCGGGTCTCCGACCCGTCGTAGCGGGTGCGATGGCGCGGGTTGTCGTGGTTGGACAGCACCCACGTCGGCCAGGCATCGAGTGGCTCGAGCAGTGCCGTCGTCGTGCGGATCTGGACCGCCCAGTCCTGCGCATCCCATGCCGTGTAGAGCGGGGGGAAGTTGAAGGCGAGGTGCAACTCGTCGTCCCGGCCGTAGTACGGGGCGACCAGGCGGGTGTCGAGCAGGTACACCTCGCCGACCATGACCCGCTCGCCGGGGTAGCTGTCGATCAGCCGGCGCAGGCCCCGCAGGTGCTCGTGGGTCTCCACCCGGTCGTTGAGCTCGGCATGGGGGGTGGGGTGCGTGGAGGCAGGGTCGTCGCCGAGGAGAGGGTCCTTGCCCAGGCCGTGGGCGACGTCGACGCGCAGCCCGTCGACGCCCCGATCGAGCCAGAAGCGCACCACCTCGTGCATGGCCGCCACGACCCCGGGGCTGGACCAGTCGAGGTCGGGCTGCTCGGGCAGGAACTGGTGGAGGTAGTACTGGCCCGACGCCTCGTCGAGGGTCCAGGCCCGGCCGCCGAACGCCGCCAACCAGTTGTTCGGCGGACCACCGTCGGGTGCCGGGTCGCGCCAGACGTACCAGTCCCTGTGCTCGGACTCCCGGGACGACCGCGAGTCCTGGAACCACGGGTGGAGATCCGAGGTGTGGTTGGGCACGAAGTCGACGATCACCCGGATGCCGCGCCGGTGCGCATCCGTCACCAACGCGTCCAGGTCCGCCAGCGTGCCGAACAGAGGATCGACGTCGCAGTGATCGCTGACGTCGTAGCCGAAGTCCTTCATCGGCGAGCGGTAGAAGGGCGACAACCACACAGCGTCCACACCGAGGCGTTCGAGGTGGTCGAGCCGCTGGAGGATGCCTCGGAGGTCGCCGACGCCGTCCCCGTCGGTGTCGGCGAAGGAGCGGGGATACACCTGGTACACCACCGCGGTGGCCCACCACGGCGGCGTGGAAGGGTCTGTCGGCACGCCGTCGAGGCTACGGCGGCATGCATCGGGGGGTGGGCACCCCCGGGTACACTGCCCGGGCAATTCTCATCGACGGGAGCTGGCCCGTGAAGAAGGGGCGACATCGGCGCTTCGAAGAAGCCCGAGCACTCAAGCGTACGAACGACAACCTGGACGAGATCCTCGACGCGCGCGACGCCGAGCCCTGTCCGGAGTGCGGTGCCGATCCCGGCCACGACCACGCATCGTGGTGCATGTACGACAAGGACGCCGACGAGAACGCCTGGCCCCGCTGATCGACGCAGTCCTGTCCGGCCCCCGTGGTGGGGGGTTGCGCCCCACCTCTCGCTAGAGTCTCCCCTTCGTGCCCCCCAGCGAGATCTCTCCCCGCGCCCTGCGCAACGTGGCCCTCGTGGCTCACGTCGACCACGGCAAGACCACCCTCGTCGACGCTCTTCTGCGCGCCACCGGCACCTTCAGCGAGCACGCCGCCCTGGTCGACCGGGTCATGGACTCCAACGACCAGGAGCGTGAGCGAGGCATCACCATCCTCGCCAAGGCCGCCTCGGTGGATTGGCAGGACGTCCGCATCAACCTGGTCGACACGCCGGGCCACTCCGACTTCGGTGGCGAGGTCGAGCGGGCCCTGACCATGGTCGACGGCGTGGTGCTCCTCGTCGACGCCGCCGAAGGGCCGTTGCCCCAGACCCGCTACGTGCTGTCGAAGGCCCTCGCCAGCGGGCTGCCGGCGGTGGTCGTGCTCAACAAGGTCGACCGGCCCGATGCCCGGCCCGACGAGGTGCTCGACGAGATCTACCAGCTCTTCCTCGACCTCGACGCCGACGAGGACTCCATCGAGTTCCCGGTGATCTCCGCCATCGCCCGTGACGGCAGGGCCGTCGCCGGGGTCGGGGTGCCAGGCGAGGACGACGACCTCACCCCGCTGTTCGAGGCCATCGTCGCCACCGTGCCCGCCCCCGAGGGCGACCCGAGTGCCCCGCTCCAGGCCATCGTCACCAACCTCGACGCCTCCGACTACCTCGGCCGCCTCGCCATCGGCCGCGTCGTGCAGGGCACTCTGCGCCGCAACGAGCAGATCGCGCTCTGCGAAGAGGACGAGGGCCAGGCCCCCCTCAAGCGCAAGCTCAGCCAGCTCATGTCGTTCTCCGGCATCGGTCGTCTCGAGGTCGACTACGTCGCCGCCGGCGATCTGTTCGTCGTGGCCGGCTTCCCCGAGGTCGAGATCGGCGACACCCTCGCCGATCCCGCCAATCCGGTTCCGCTGCCCCGTCTGACGGTCGACGAGCCGGTGCTGCGCATGACCTTCGGCGTGAACACCTCGCCGCTCGCGGGCAAGGAGGGCACCTACCTCACCTCCCGACACCTGCGTGATCGCCTCGACCGTGAGGTCCTCGGCAACGTGTCGATCAAGGTCGACCAGACCTCGTCACCGGACGTCATCGAGGTCGCCGGCCGTGGTGAGCTCCAGCTCGCGGTGCTCATCGAGACCATGCGCCGGGAAGGCTACGAGCTCCAGGTCAGCCGGCCCGAGGTCATCGTCCGCGAGATCGACGGAAAGCGCCACGAGCCCCTCGAGCGAGCCGTCATCGATGTCCCCGACGAGCACGTCGGCACCGTCACCCAGGCCCTGGCCCCCCGCAAGGGCAAGGTCACTGATCTCCGACCGGGCGACACCGGCCGCACGATCGTCACCGTCGAGGCGCCCTCCCGAGGCCTCATCGGCTTCCGGTCACAGCTGCTCACCGCCACCCGGGGCACCGCGCTGATGCACCAGCACCACGCCGGCTGGGTCGCGTGGGTGGGCGAGCTCCCGACCCGCAAGGGCGGCGCCATGATCTCCGACCGCACCGGGGTCACCACCGGCTACGCCCTCGGCAACCTCCAGGAGCGCGGCGAGATGTTCGTCGGCCCCGGTGAAGCCGTCTACGAGGGGATGATCGTCGGCGAGAACAGTCGTCCCGACGACATGCAGATCAACGTGGTGCGGGAGAAGCAGAAGACCAACATCCGCACCCACGCCGCCGACGAGGCCATCAAGCTGGTGCCGCCCCGCGAGGTCACCCTCGAGACATCGATCGAGTTCATCGGCGACGACGAGCTGGTCGAGGTCACGCCGGCCTCCCTGCGGGTGCGCAAGCGGATCCTCAAGGAGAGCGACCGCCGCCGGTCCGCCAAGCGCTGACCCGGTCGCCGCGCGCCGCGGAGCGGCGGCGGGTTGCGGGAGGTCCCCTCAGCGAGCGGCGATGCTCGCCCCCACGACCTCGACGGCACGCAGCAGGGCCCGGTCGAGGTCGTCGTCGTCCACCACCAGGAACGACGGCCGCCCGTCGGCGCGTGCGGCCAGCTCCGCCTCGGCGGCGGTCCGGTCGATCAGCGGGCCACCGGGGGTGTCGATCAGCAGCGACCCGAGGAACACGCCACCCAGCCCGCTGCCGTCACGGCGACCAGCGAAGAACTGCAAGGGCCCGGCGAGCAGGGCACCCCGCTCGGCGCGGAACTCCGGCACCGACCGTCGGCCGTCGGCTTCGAGGCGCTCCAGAAGGCCCAGCAGGACGCGGTGACGGGCCCGGACCGCCGGTCGACACCAACGAGCGAGGTCGGCGATCGCCACCGGCTCGACCGCCCGGTCGAGCACCTGCAGGGCGGGCCGATAGGTTGCCTTGTGCTTGCCGGATCGGGTGCGGCGAAGGGCTCGCGGGCCGGGCCGGACGTGAGCGATGTTGGCGAGCGAGGGGTGGTCGAGCCAACGGCTGGCGGCGGTACCGACGGTCCGGGCGTGACGCAGCACCGGGTCGTCGAGGAACCCGTGGGCGTGGTCGGTGGCGTCCTTCGCCGCCCGGCGCACGAGCCGCAGCGCGGCCACCAGGATCCGGTTCTCGTCGATGTCGTAGGCCCGGGCCGGCGTGGCGCAGATGAACAGATCCCGGTCGCCGAAGCTCGACGCCCGGGCGGACATGGTCTCGCTCCACAACACCGGACCACGCAGCTCGCCGATGCAGCGCTGGTTGTGGGCCTGGAGCGAGGTCGCCAGGCTCCGAACGGTCGGGTGCATCGTGTCGATGAGCTCCCGGGCCTCCACCGAGGTGGCGAGGGCGAGGCCCACGCCCTGGGCGACGGCGGCCGGTGGCTCACCCACGAGCGCCGAGAGGGTGCTGAAGACCTCGAAGGGTCGCCCGAGCCGGGCATACAGCTCGGCGAAGACCTCGTCGTCGGAACGGCTGGTCACGTCAGACCGCCAGCTCGACGCCGAGGACCTCCCGGATGGTGCGCTGGGCCTCCGACCGCTCGGGCGGGTCGAGGTGCTGGGCCACGGTTCGGTAGAGCGTGGTGGCCTGGCGGTCCTCCATCCCCTCGAACTGCGGGAGGAAGTAGGCGTAGAAGACCTCGTAGATCAGCCGTGAGCGGGTCGGGCCGTCCTTGGCCCTCCGGGCGGCGTAGCGCGACGCATCGATGAACACAGCCGGCCCGAGGTCGGTGAACTGGCGGAGGGGCAGGAGGGTCGTGACGATCTCGCCCGGGCCCTGCAGGAGCTTCTCGTAGATCTCTTCGCTCGGCGTGCCGACCTCGATGAACGCGAACCGCCGCATGAGCGCGTAGCTCATGTCGAACAGCAGGTTCTTGTCGAAGACGTTCATGGTGGCGATGATCCGCCAGTTGGCCGGCAGGCGGATCACGTCGGTCTTCTCGGGGGGATCGATGCCGGCGGGGACCAGCGAGATCGGGTTGGGCTGGCCCTTCCGCTTGAAGGGCAGCACGACCGCGGAGCCCGACAGCACGGTGAAGAGCTGGCCGAAGGCCCGGTCGAAGTTGGAGCGGTTGAGCTCGTCGATCACGAGCCACCGGCCGCTCTCGATGGCGTCGATGAACAGGCCGGGCCGGTAGATGAGCCCGTCCGGAGTGGGTTGGAGTCCACCGATGGTCTCGAAGGTGGTCCACTCACTGGTCGCCGTCGTCGGCAGGTAGCCGGTGCAGAACATGGCCTGACGGGCCACGTCGGCGGCGATGTAGGCAAGCGTGGTCTTGCCGGTCCCGGGGGGTCCGGTGAGGATCACGTGCTTGCCGGAGTCGATGGCGGCGACGAGCTGTTCCAGGACGTGGTCCGGGAACATCATCCCCGCTTCGGCGGAGGCTGTTTCCAGCTCGGAGGCGGTGAAGGAGCGCATGCTCCCCATTAGTCGGCTGTTCGGTGCCTCCGGTTGAGCGCGGGATGTGGGAGGAAGACCTCGCGGGGCCTTTTCTCGAGCAGCTCGACCATCCGGCGATAGGGCGCGTCGCCGACCAGGGCGATGATGTCGTCGCTGCAGCTGCGGTAGACGGGGTCGTTTCCGACGAAGGCCCGGTCGTCCTCGGTGCACCACCAGTGGAAGTCGACGCCGCCCTCTCCCCAGTCACGGCGCTTCCACTCCCGCAGGATGTAGGTGAGGTGGTCGTTGTCGTCTCGGTGGAAGTCGAGCCGCATCGGCACCTGCCAGCAGACCTCGGGCTTCCAGTCGAGGTAGCTCTCCCCGCGGCGCACCGCGGCCTGGTGGAAGGCGCAGCCGGCCCCGCCGGGGTGGTCGGTCCGGTTGAGGAAGATGCAGGCGTCGTCGACCACGCGGGTCACCCAGGCGCCGTCCTCGTTCTTGAAGATCGCGCCGCCGAGCTCCTCGGCAACGTCGCGGAGCTGCCACTCGTCGGGGTGGAGCTCGGCCGCCTTGCGGCGCACCCGCTTGCGGTCGGCCTTGTCGGTGAAGTGCGCACCCCAGGTGCAACAGCCGAGCTCGAGCTCCGGTGCGGGCTCGGGGCCGATGCCGGGGCAGCCGGCGCCGTAGATGCAGCTCCACGAGCTGGTGAGCCAGGTCACGTCGAACGTGTAGGTGTCACCCTCGTGGTCGAACGACATCCATTCGTGGATGTCGTCGACGGGGTCAGGTGTGGAGGGCTGGGACATGGCTCCGGAGGCTCGTCGGTGGGACGGCTCAGGGTATCGGGCGCTGCTGTCGCACCCGGTGCGCCACGATGGAGCCATGGCAGGCGAGTTCGACGACATCCGACAGCGGCTCGAGGTCATCGCCGAGGAGCTGGCCGATCTGGCGATCGAGCGCCTGCGCCAGTCGATCGACGCCGGCGGCCACGAGCTCCCCGTCGACGAGAAGCGGCTGACGCGCGCTCGTCGGGCGGTCGAGAAAGCGGCCGGCATCCTGCGGGAGCCCGACGACCTGGACTGATCGGCGCGGGATGGCGGCGGCGATCCTCCCGGTTCGGAGAGCCGTCGCCATCGCGAAGGTGGGTGCACGACCACGAGTGGGTTGGCTCCGACATCGATCGGTCGCCCCCTCGTGTCGATCCCTCGGGATCCCTCAGCTGGCGACCTTGAGCACGTCGGCCAGATTGCCGCCCATGATCTTGGCGATGTCGTCGTGGGGCAGGCCCTGCAGCTGGTTCACGTAGGAGACCGGGTCGGCGAGGCCCTCGGGGTGCGGGTAGTCGGAGCCGAACAGCACGCGGTCGGCACCGACGAGCTGGGTGAGCCCGATCGGGTCCTCCTCGTGGAACGGGTGCACCCACACGTTGCGCTTGAAGACCTCGATCGGGTTCTCCTCCCACAGGTGCGGGTTGTGGGCGTGTTCCTTGCCGAAGGCGTCGAGCAGCGGGCGCACCCAGTTGGTGCCGTTCTCGATCGGCATGACCCGCAACGACGGGAACCGGGTGAACAGGCCGTGAGCCACGCACGATGCCATGGCGTCGTGGATGCCGCGATGCAGGTGCTGGATCATTTCCTGGAAGGCGGACCAGTTGGCGAACGGGAGGAACTCCCGGCTCGCGCCCTCCCACGTGTTGATGTACTTGCTGGCGCCGTCGTCGGAGGCGTGCATCCCGACGGCGATGTCGGCCTCGACGACCTTCTCCCAGAACGGGTCGAACTCGGGCAGGGCGAACGACCGGGTGCCCATGTAGCCCGGCACCGGCGCGGGGCGGATGAGGACGACCTTGGCGCCCCGCTCGACCACCCACTCGAGCTCCGCGATGGCCTTGTCGACGATCGGAAGGGTGATCACCGGGGTGGCGAAGATGCGGCCCTGGTAGTTGAAGGTCCAGGTCTCGTGCATCCACTGGTTGAGAGCGTGGATGACGACATGGGTGGCCTCGGGGTCGTCGCCGATGCGCTCCTCGAGGAGGCTGGCCAGGGTGGGCCACATGAGGGTCTTGTCGATGCCCAGCTCGTCGAGGAGCTTGATGCGCGGCTCCGGCTCGAAGTAGGCCTCGGGCGACCGCATGGCCTTGCCCATGATCTCCCGGCGGGACTTGCCCTCGGGGTTCCCGACGGCGAAGTACTCCTCCTGGGCGCCTGGACGGGCGACGACCTCGAAGGTGGGGTTCGGGATGTAGTCGGAGATGACGTTGCGCAGTGCGATCTTGGTGCGCCCGTCCACCTGGACGTACTTGACCAGGCCCTTCCACTCTGAGGGCAGGTACCGGGTGAAGGCCGCCTCTGGCTCGTACATGTGGTTGTCGGCGTCGTTGACCGGAAAGTCCAGCGTCACGTCGGGCATGTCATCCTCCGGGGGTCATCGGTGGTACCTACCTAGCAGGAGGGGTCGAAGATCGATGCCGCCAGGTCGCGCATGATGCGCGCTCGATGACGGTGGTGGATCCCCCGGGGTTCGGGGATCCACCACCGCCAAAGTCCGCCGCTCAGGCCCCCGGGGGTGCCGGGTAGCAGTCGCTCTTGAGGTCCCCGCTGGTGACGCTGTTGCCCGACGGGCCGGTACCGGCATCGATGGTCATCTCGCCGTCCGTGTACTTGAACATCCAGAAGCACTGGATGAACGGCGCCGGCTCGTCCGCCGTCCAGGTCATGCTCTGCGGCAGGAGACCATCGAGATCCACCGCCTTCAGCGCCAGCATGGCCGCAGTCACGTCCTGCGGAGTCGGGTCGTCGGTGGCGTTGGCCATCGCCGTGCGGAACAGCTCGAACGCCGCCCACGTGACCGCGGTGTAGTCCGCCTCGTAGTCGGCGTCGGGCATGTAGGTGGCGAACGCGTCGCGAATGGCAGCCACCTGTGGCTCGTCGCTCCACCACGGGGCTCCGTCCAGCCCTCCGGCGATGAGACTGTCCGGTGCCGCCTCGGCCAGCGCTTCGACGACCTTGGTGGTCACGGTGCCGTTGGTGATCTGCCACTGCGGCGTGAAGCCCTGGGCCGCGCAGTCAGTGACGAACCTGACGGCCTGTTCCTCCAGCACGGCCAGGCCCACGGCGTCGACGTCGTTGCCCTTGAGCTGCAGGCACTCTGCGCTGAAGTCCGGCGCCGCCGAGGAGATCTTGATCAGACCGCCGTACTCCATCCCGAGGGCGGGAACGGTCCCGGCGTACACCGGCTCGATGGCGGCACAGGCGGCCACCTCGGCACACACCACTCCTGCGAACTTCGTTGCCCCGTTCTGCTTGGCATTGACCATCGAGCTCTGGGTGATCGCAGGAATGGTGGTCGTGGCGCTGAAGTAGAGCGGTGACGCCCCCGGGCCGGAGCAGACCACGGTGGCGTAGAAGCAGGGCCCACCGATCGACGGGATCCCCGCAGCGACGGTCTGGTCGAACCAGGTGGTGATCGTCTGGTCGTTGGTGCCCACGAAGGCGATCGGGCTTTCCTCCGCGATGACCTTCTTCACCTCGGCCTGGGCGACAGTGGGATCGTCCTTGGTGCGCACGAAGACGATGCGCACAGGATGGCCGTTGACCCCGTTGTTGGCATTCGTCGATTCCTGCCAGACCTTGGCGGCGTTCTCCGTGTAGGGCTCGGGCGAGAAGCCGTTGAGCACGATGGCGACGACGAGCTCGCTCTTGGTCAGGTTGCTCTCCGTCGTGGGCGGTGCGCTCGACGAATCGTCGTCGCTACTGCACGCCGCTAGCACGAGGCCGAGCACGATGAAGATCGCCGCAATGCGAA
>DATDIY010000218.1:0-9408 GCA_036520815.1 Acidimicrobiales bacterium | reverse complement strand
GTAGAGCAGCGAGCGTCCCCGCTCCACGAGGAACCGGAACTCGGGCGAGGCAGCGACGGCTGTGCGCGCGCGTTCAACGGTTCTGGCCACGACTCAAGGCTACCCGTGGGTGGGCGCGAACATCAGCACGGCCAGCGGTGGGAGCGTGAGCGACAACGACCACGGACGGCCGTGGGCCGGCACCTCCTCGGCCTGCACGCTGCCGAGGTTGCCCAGCCCCGAGCCACCGAACTCGAGGGCGTCGGAGTTGGCCAGCTCCTCCCACCGTCCGCCTTGCGGGACCCCGACCTGGTACCCGGTGCGCGGAACGGGCGTGAAGTTGCAGACCACCAGCACCTCGCGAGCCCTGGAGGCGCCGGACTCGGCGACGGCCCCCGGCCACCGTAGCCACGACAGCACGCTGGCCCCGGTGTCGGAGGCGTCGATCCACTCGAAGCCGTCGGGGGTGGTGTCGCGCTCGTGCAGGGCCGGCTCGCGACGATGCAGCTCGTTGAGGTGCCGTACCCACACCTGCACGCCGCGGTGATCGGCTCGATCGAGCAGCGACCACGGCAGCGGTTCGTCGTGGTTCCATTCGGTGTCCTGGGCCAGCTCTGCGCCCATGAAGAGCAGCTTCTTGCCGGGTTGGCCGTACTGGTAGCCGTAGAGGGCCCGCAGGTTGGCCAGGCGCTGCCAGTGATCGCCCGGCATCTTCCCGAGCAGCGAGCCCTTCCCGTGCACGACCTCGTCGTGGCTGAGCGGGAGACAGAAGTTCTCGGTGAAGGCGTAGACCATCCGGAAGGTCAGCTCGCCCTGGTGGTAGCGACGGTGCACCGCCTCATGCTCGAAGTAGGTGAGGGTGTCGTGCATCCAACCCATGTCCCACTTCAGACCGAACCCCAGCCCGCCGTACTCGGTCGGCCTCGACACCATCGGCCACGCCGTCGACTCCTCCGCAGTCGTCTGCACATCGGGGAAGTCGGCATACACCGTCTCGTTCAGCTTCTTCATGAAGCGCAGGGCGCCCAGGTTCTCGTTGCCACCGTGCTCGTTCGGGATCCACTCCCCCGCCCGCCGCGAGTAGTCGAGATAGAGCATCGACGCCACCGCGTCGACCCGCAGCCCGTCGACGTGGTAGTGCTCGAGCCAGAAGTGGGCGCTGGACAGCAGGAAGCTGCGCACCTCGAAGCGGTCGTAGTTGAAGATGGCGCTGTCCCAGTCGGGATGGTGCCCCTTGCGCGGATCGGCGTGCTCGTAGAGATGGGTGCCGTCGAAAAAGGCGAGGCCGTGCTGGTCGGTCGGGAAGTGCGACGGGACCCAGTCGAGGATCACGCCGACGCCGGCCTGGTGCAGCGTGTCGACCAGAAACATGAAGTCCTGGGGATTGCCGAATCGGGCGGTCGGGGCGAAGTAGCCGGTCGTCTGGTAGCCCCACGAGCCGTAGAACGGGTGCTCCATCACCGGCAGCAGCTCGACGTGGGTGAAGCCCTGCTCGACCACGTACTCGGCGAGCACCGGAGCGAGCTCCCGGTAGTTGAGCGACCGGTGCTCGCCCTCGGCGTGGCGCCACGAGCCGACGTGGAGCTCGTAGATCGTCATCGGCGCGTCGAGGGCGTTGCGCGGCCCGCGGCTCGCCATCCACTCGGCGTCGGCCCAGTCGTAGCCGTCGAGCGACCACACCACCGACGCGGTCCGGGGCGGCATCTCCGCGTGGAAGGCGATCGGGTCGGCCTTGTCGACGGTGTAGCCGTTCGCCCTCGACTCGATGTGGAACTTGTAGCGGGCGCCGTGACCCATGCCGGGCACGAACCCCACCCAGATGCCCGAGCTGCCCTGCGCCTCGAGGGGCGCCCCATCCGCGTCCCAGCCGTTGACATCGCCGACGACCGACACCCGACGGGCGTTGGGTGCCCACACCCCGAACCAGCACCCCTCCCGTCCGGCGGCGTCGGTGCCGGGATGGGCGCCGAGGTGCTCGTGGAGCCGGGTGTGGGCCCCTTCGTTGAACAGCCAGAGGTCGTCGGAACCGAGCATCATCGAACCTCCTGCGCCGCCCGCTCGTGCGAACCCAGCCGGGCGGCCTGCAGCCGATCCAGGATCGTCCGTGACCGCGGGTCGTCGAACAGCTCGGTGAGGGTGCACGGGAGCATGCGTACCCAGTTGGGACGGTCGGCACCCGTTCCGGGCACGTTCTGCGGGTCGGTCTGCAGGACGAGGTCGTCGAGGGCGACGAGCACGGTCGCGGCGTCGCTCCCGCCCAGCGCGGCGAGCAGCGCACCGAGCACGTCGTCGTCGTCGGCGTGGTCGCCGAGCAGCCCGGCGTCGCGCAGCGCCCAGACCAACGCCGCCCGCTCAGAGTCGCGGCGCGCCTCGTCGCTGGTCGCCTGGTCGTCGTCGACCACCCCGAGGTGGCGGCGCAGATCGACGTCGGCGCCTCGCCACCAGGCGGCGAACGGCGGGGTGTCGTGGGTGTCGATGCTGGCGACCTCTCGACTGTCGGGGGGCGGGATCGGCTGGCCGATCCAGCCCGGGAGGCGGAACTGGCTCACGTACATGCCGAGGATGCCGTAGTGGTCGAGGGCGTGGCGCACCTCGTCGGGCACGGTGCCGAGGTCCTCCCCCACCACGAGGGCGTCGCGGCGGTGAGCCTCGACGGCGAGCACCGCGAACAGCTCCTCCGCGGGGTACTGGACGTAGACGCCCTCGGTGGCCGGCAGCCCATCGGGCACCCAGTAGAGCCGGTGGAGGCCCATGACGTGGTCGAGCCGGAGGATGCGAGCGGCGTCGAGGTGGTGACGAAGGTTGGCGGCGAACTGCCGATGGCCCTGGGCCCGACTCACCATCGGGTTCACGGGCGGGAAGCCCCAGTTCTGTCCGGCGCCGAAGAAGTCGTCCGGCGGCGCGCCCACCGCGGTACCCCACGCGTAGAGATCGTGGTCGGACCAGGTGTCGAAGCCGTCACCGCTCGTGCCGACCGGGAGATCGAGGTACAGCCGCTGCTCCCGGGCCGCCAACGACTCGGCGGCCGCGCCGAGCTGGCGGTCCATCGTCCACTGGGCCCAGAGGTGGGTGTCGGCCTCGGGACCGTCGGTGACGTCGACCGGCAACCGGCCGGGCCCGACACCCCATGCGTGCCAGCCGGTCCCGGTGCGGTCAGTGGCGGCCCGGAAGGCGGCGTAGCGCCGGGCGTCGGGCCGGCGGGCGACCCACTGGTCGAGCCCGGCTCTCGCAGCCGGCGGCCCGGCGAACCTGGTGGCGGCCAGCTCGTCGAGCACCGGCCGCACGAGGGCGTAGGCCCGCCGGTGGTCGAACCGCTCTCCCCCGGCGATCTCGGCCGCCGCCCGACGGACATCGGGATCTTCGAGCAGGGCCCGGGCTCGTTCGCTCGACGCCAGCTCCGGGGTGGCCTCGACGTCGATGTAGAGCTCGTTCCAGAAGCGCTGGCTGACGGGAGCGTAGGGGCTCGGGTCGAACGGCTGCGAGAGGTAGGTGGCGAGGATCGGCAGCGTCGCCACCACCCTCGCGCCGACATCGTGGCTGAGCGCACCCAGACGGTCGAGGTCCGAGACGGTCGGCCCGAGCGACCCGGTCGGGCGAAGGGAGTAGAGCGGCGCGAACACACCCCAGGTGCGGTCGGTCGGACCCGGTTGAGGCACCTGAGCGGGAGCCACCACCAGGGTGGTCGGGTGCAGACCCCCGCCCAGCTCGACGGTGACGCTGTGGTATCCGACCGGGAAGGTGGCGACCACGTCGAGACGCAGACGGCGCACCGACCGCTCCCTGCCCTCGGACCAGCGCCGGTCGACCTCCGGGTGCTCCGCCAGCACCAGCACCTCTCGATGGGTCTCGCCCGCCTCGGTGACGAGATGGACGACGACGCGCTCGGCGCCGCCGACCTCATCGGTGCGCACGTCGAGCTCGAGGGGCTCGCCGCGGCGTCCGACCACGACCGGCTCGACGGTGCGGGCCCGCTCGGCCTCGACGAAGTGCCGCAGCTCGTCGAGCCCGTCGGGCGAGTCGACCGGAGCACCCAGGGATCGCGCCACGGCCACCAGAGCGTCGGCCGACGCCTCGTGGTAGCCGCCCTTGGTGTCCCAGAAGCCGGTCTGCACGCCGAGCTGTCGGACGAGTCCGCCCAGCTCGTCGAGATCGACGCGTCCCGTCACCAGGACCCGCCGACGTCGGCTTCGAGCAGCTGCTGCACCCCGCGCAGCGGGATGTCCGCCCAGGTCGGACGGTTGTTCAGCTCGTAGCGCACCTCGTAGAGCGCCTTGTCGAGGGTGTACGCGACGAGGAGCACCTGAAGGTCGGCGGGGTCGGTCGGCACGAACGCCGCCCCGGCGGCCTCGTCGAGGTAGCCCCGCAGGAACTGCCGGGTGACCCAGTGCTCCCACACCGCGCCCCGCCGGGTGAGCGCGTCGCGCTGTTCGGGGCGGAGCAGGCCACGGTCCTCGAGCGTGCGCAGCCCGGCGGCGACCGCGTACTGGAACGAGCGGATCATCCCGGCCACGTCGGTGATGGCGCTGCGCTTGATCCTGCGCTCGGTCGGCGAGCGCGAGGGCTCGCCCTCGAAGTCGATGATGACGAAGTCGCGGCCGGCGTGGAGGACCTGGCCGAGGTGGAAGTCGCCGTGCACGCGGATCCGGCTCACGTCGAAGCGGTGACTCCGCACGGCCGAGTACCGGTCGAGGATCTCCGACTCGCGCTCGAGCAGCGACTCGGCCAGAGGCCGGGTGTGGTCATCGAGCTGGCTGAGCATCCTCCGGACCAGGCCGAGCGTGGGGCGCACCTGCGAGCGCATCGACTGGTACACGGAGCGTTGGTACAGCGTCGTGAACGGTTCGGGAGCGAACGCCTCGCCGTCGCCGGCGGCGAGCGTGCGGTGCAGCTCCGCCGTGCGGCGACCGAGCAGCTCGGCCGAGTCGAGGTACGGACCGATGGCCTGAGCCACCTCGACGGGGATGTCGACGTCGTCAACCACCGGATGCACCCAGGTCGGCACGTCGGCCACCTCGTCGGGAACGGTCTGCAACGCGCTCTCGTAGAACAGGCTGAGCTGGTCGAGGGTGTAGTGCCAGGCGTCGCCCTCGTTGGGCACGTAGGCGTACAGCACACCGACGGTTCGGGGCTCGCTGCGTACGCCTCGCTGGTACTCGAGCGCACCCAGGAGCGGAGCGGTGTGGGGGAAGCCGGCCTCGGTGAGGTAGCGGCCGATCTCGAGATCGGGGTTCACCCCCTCCTGGGCCCGCCGGAACATCTTCATCACGATCCGGTTGCCGAAGATGGCCGACGAGTTGCTCTGGTCGGCGACGAGCAGCTGAGCACCGAGCTCGTCGGGACCGACCCCGTTGAGCACCCGTCGGAACCACGGCGTCGTCGACGTGCGCAGTTCGGCGTTGCCGATCGACGTGAAGGTCCGCCGGCGGCGGATGGCGTCGAGGGCGCCCTCCATGAACGAGGGGTCGACCACCGCGTCGTGCAGGAACCACCGTTCACCGCTGGTCCGGCTCTCGATGAACGCCATCCCGCTGTTGGGGTGGTCGACGAGGATCTGGTCGGCTGCAGCCGACGGCGAGACCGCCAGAGGGAGCACGTAGGTCTCGGGCTCGCCGTCGGTGTACTCGACCTGGGAGAGCATCACGAACGCCTGGGCCCGACTGCGGGCGGTCGAGACCGGGATGACATCGAGGGTCTCCACCGCCCGGATCGAGCGGGCCTTTCCGGCGTACCACCGGTTGCGGGCGAGGAACGCGGGCAACGCCCGCTCGAGCCCGGCCCGTCCCCGGCCGCGCATGACGGTGTGCCAGTCCGCCGGGACCTGCAGCACCGGAAGGTCGGTGCCGTGGTCGGGCGCGGTGTCGGACCGCTGGGATTCGAGGGCGAACCAGTAGAAGCCGTGGGGGCCGAGGGTCAGCTGATAGGGCCCCTCGTGGATCGGGGCGAACTCGGTGGCGCCGAACAGCTCCACCGGCACCTGCCCGCGGAACTCGTGCAGGTCGAGCGTGACGGCGGTGGCGAAGCGCGACAGGTTCGCCACGACGAGCACCGTGCTCTCACCGTCGCGCCGCACGAAGGCCAGCACCTTGCCGTTCTCGGGATAGAGGAACTCGATGTCGCCCCGGCCGAACACGCGGTGCTGGGCGCGCAGGGCGATCAGCCGCCGCATCCACCACAGCAGCGAGTTGGGGTTCTGGTCCTGGGCCTCGACGTTGACCGTCTCGTAGTGGTACTCGGGGTCGATGATCACCGGCAGGAACAGGCGCTGCGGGTTGGCCGTGGAGAACCCGGCGTTGCGGTCAGGGCTCCATTGCATGGGTGTGCGAACCGAGTCACGGTCGCCGAGGTAGACGTTGTCGCCCATGCCCAGCTCGTCGCCGTAGTAGAGGACCGGTGTCCCGGGGAGGGCGAACAGCACGGCGTTGAGCAGCTCGATCTTGCGTCGGTCGTTCTGCATCAACGGCGCCAGCCGGCGCCGGATGCCGACGTTCACCCGCATCTGGGGATCGGCGGCGTAGGCGCGGTACATGTAGTCCCGCTCCTCGTCGGTGACCATCTCCAGGGTCAGCTCGTCGTGGTTGCGCAGGAAGATCGCCCACTGCGCGGTCCCGGGGATGTCCGGGGTCTGCTGGAGGATGTCGATGACCGGGAAGCGGTCCTCCATCCGCAGGGCCATGAACAGCCGGGGCATGAGCGGGAAGTGGAAGGCGGTGTGGCACTCGTCGCCGTCGCCGTCGCCGAAGTAGGCGACCGCATCCTCCGGCCACTGGTTGGCCTCGGCCAGCAGCATTCGGTTCGGGAAGTGCGAGTCGACGTGGGAGCGCAGCTCCTTCAGGAACTCGTGGGTCTCCGGGAGGTTCTCGCAGTTGGTGCCGTCGCGCTCGAACAGGTACGGCACGGCGTCGAGGCGGACCCCGTCGACGCCCATCTGCAGCCAGCGGTCGACCGCCCGCAGCATGGTGGCCCGCACCTCGGGGTTGTCGAAGTTGAGGTCGGGCTGGTGGGAGAAGAAGCGGTGCCAGTAGTAGGCCCCGGCGAGCGGGTCCCAGGTCCAGTTGCTGGTCTCGTAGTCCTCGAAGATCACCCGCACACCCGGATAGCGGTCGGGCGTGTCGTTCCACACGTAGAAGTCGCGCCACCGGCTGCCCGGCTTGGCCCGCCGCGCCCGTTGGAACCACGGGTGCTGGTCGGAGGTGTGGTTGAGGACCAGCTCGGTGATCACTCGCAGACCCCGACGGTGGGCCTGCTTGAGGAAGCGGCGGAACGACCGGAGGTCGCCGTAGCTGGGGTTGACGTCGCCGTAGTCGGCGATGTCGTAGCCGTCGTCGCGCAGCGGCGAAGGGTAGAACGGCAGCAGCCACAGGGCGGTCACGCCGAGCTGTTGGAGGTAGTCGAGCTTGGCGGTGAGGCCGTCGAAGTCGCCGATGCCGTCCCCGTCGGAGTCACCGAAGGCGCGGACGTGCAGCTCGTAGATGACCGCGTCCTTGTACCAGTCGGGACGGTCGCCGGAGTCGTCGATCATGGGCTCGGTCCGTTGGGGGTTCGGAGGATGGTTCGCAGCGTGGGTGGGCGGACTCAGTCGAGCCCGTCGTCGGGCACGAGCTCGGCGGGCCGCTGGCTCACCCGGAAGACGTGGCCGGGCTGATCGTCAGGGTGCAGCTCGACGTAGGGGTGATGGCTCTGCCAGGTGAAGTGCTGATCGCTGAACAGATCATGGACCTGAAAGGGCCGTGACGGGTCGATGCCCAACGCGACGAGATCGAGGTCGAGAACCCCCGCCTGGCCGGAGCGCGGGTCGAGGTTCACCACGCACAGCACGGGGTTGCGGTGGGGTTGGCGGGGATCGGGGTCGGCGCCGTCGTGGGTGGTCTTCGAGTAGGCGAGCAACTGGTCGTTGGCCACGTCGTGGAAGCGCAGCGTGCGGGTGGTGTGGAGGGCCAGCTGCTCGTTGCGGATGCGGTTGACCCGGGCGATCTGGTCGCGCAGCGACGGCCCGGTGAGATCCCAGTGACGGACCTCGTACTTCTCGGAGGCGCCGTACTCCTCCTTGCCGTTGCCCGTCGCGACGTTGTCGCCGAGCTCGAAGGCGGGGCCGTAGATCCCGTAGCTCGCCGAGAGGGTGGCGGCGAGCAGGTGGCGCACGGCGAAGGCCTCGAGCGGAGCCTCCTGGAGGTGCCACGGGAGGATGTCGGGGGTGGTCGGCCAGAAGTTGGCCCGGAACTCGTCGGCGCCCGGGGAGGTCGACACCTCGGCGGCGTAGGCCATCAGGTCCGGCTTCGACTCCCGCCAGGTGAAGTACGTGTACGACTGCGTGAACCCGACCCGGGCCAGGTGGTGCATCACCTCGGGCCGGGTGAAGGCCTCGGCGAGGAAGATCACGTCGGGGTGGCGGCGCTGCACCCGCTCGATGAGCCACTCCCAGAACGCGAACGGCTTGGTGTGCGGGTTGTCGACGCGGAACACGGAGACGCCGCAGTCGATCCAGAGGTCGACCACATCGAGGAGCGCCTGCCACAGCTCGCGCCACGCCGCCGTCTCGAAGTCGAGTGGATAGATGTCCTGGTACTTCTTGGGCGGGTTCTCGGCGTACTGGATCGAACCGTCCGGCCGGTGCCGGAACCATTCGGGATGCTCGGTCACCCACGGGTGGTCGGGCGAGCACTGGAACGCGAGGTCGAGCGCCAGCTCGATGCCGTTCTCCGCCGCCGCCTCCGCCAGCTCGCGGACGTCGTCGAGGGTTCCGAGCTCGGGGGCCACCGCGTCATGGCCGCCTGCGGGGCTGCCGATGGCCCAGGGGCTGCCGGGATCGTCGGGACCCGCCTCAGGGGCGTTGTCCGGCCCCTTCCGGAAGCTCTGCCCGATCGGGTGGATCGGCGGCAGGTAGAGCACGTCGAATCCGAGGTCGCCGACGTAGTCGAGCCGGTCGATGACGTCGCGCAGCGTGCCGGGCCGCGACGCCACCTTCGAGGACGCGGCGGTGCTGTCCCCGATGACCGTCGAGCGCGGGAACAGCTCGTACCAGGCGCTGAACCCTGCCCGCTCCCGCTCGACGTGGACCTCCACCACCTCGCTGGACGCGGCGTCGGCGCGTCGCAGGCGGCGTCGGTAGAGATCGATCGCCGATGGCCGGGCCGGTGCGCCCGGATCGGTGAGATCGGTGAGCTCGCCCGACCGGAGCCGCCCGGCGGCGGCGAGCAGCTCGGTCGCGTCCTTGCTGGGCGCGCCCTCGGCGGCCGATTCCAGCATCGCTGCGCCCTGGAGCAGCTCGGAGCGCACCTGCTGCCCGTCGGCGAGCTTGCGTTGGGTGCCGTGGGCGAGCGAGGCGAAGTGGTCGATCCAGGCCATCACCTTGAACCGGTGCCGACCCCGTTCGATCGGGGTGAACCGACCCGTCCACAGGTCGAGGCCGGGGTTGAGGGCCCGCAGGGCGAC
>DATDIY010000217.1:0-8266 GCA_036520815.1 Acidimicrobiales bacterium | reverse complement strand
CCTGCGTCCGGCCGACGTCGACTGCGTCCAGCTCTACGACGGGTTCTCGATCATGCCGCTCAACTGGCTCGAAGCTCTCGGGTTCGTGAAGCCGGGGGAGTCGGGCCCGTTCATCGAGGACGGCAACACCCGCATCGGGGGGAGCCTGCCGGTGACCACCGACGGCGGAGTGTGCACCGTGGGCCGACGCCACGGCGCCAGCCACTGCATCGAGGCCGTCCGCCAGATCCGCGGCGAGTGCGGGGAGCGCCAGGTGCCCACCGACGTCTCGCTCTACACCGTGGCCCATGGCCCCAACTGCCACGCCGTGCTGCTCACCTCGTCCTGATCTGCGCACCCACCGGAGAACCACGTGTCCGAGAACCAGGTCCCGCCCCCGCTGCCCGTCATCGACCCCGGCACCCAGTTCTTCTGGGACGGAGCGGCGCGTGGCGAGCTGTTGATCCAGCGCTGCGCCAGCTGCGGCTCGTACCAGCACCCGCCCCGCCCGGTGTGCAGGGTGTGCCTGTCGACCGAGGTCTCTCCGGAGCAGGTGTCGGGGCGGGCGACGCTCTACTCGTGGACCGTCGCCGAACAGGTCTTCCATCCGTGGTTCGCCGACAAGATCCCCTACGCCTACGCCACCGTCGAGCTCGAGGAGCAGGCCGGGCTGCGGCTGATCACCAACATCGTCGACACCGACGTCTACGCGCTCGAGGCGGGCATGGCCCTCGAGGTCGCCTTCCAGGAGATGTCGCCGGAAGTGACCGTGCCGGTGTTCCGGCCCGTCTGACCGGAGCCCGGCGCGGCCTCAGTTGCGGCCGATCTGCTCGGGGCCGCGGAGCTTGTCGACGAGCTCGTCGACGTCGAGGGCGGGGTAGGTCGACACGGCGATCGTGCCGCGCGAGCCGAGGTCGACCGACAGGTGGGCGACCGTCTCGTTGTCCGGAGCGTCGACGATCGTCAGGAAGTCGTAGGTCCCGAGCAGTGCGTACTGCTGGAGGACCTGACATCCGAACTCGACGATCTCCTTGTTCACCTGGGCCAGGCGCTCGGGGTGCGCGTGCAGGGTCTGGCGACCCTCCGGCGTGAGTGTGCTCAGCAGTACGTAGGTCGCCATCGCGACCCCCTCTCGTCCACGGGTGGAGACCGAACTCCGCCCGGTCCCGCCGCGCCGACGGGAAATGGAACGGCGAGCTTCGTCGCCACCTCTGACTGTGAACCTTCCGGCGCTGGCCGTCGAGCCGTTCCCCACGCGCGCGGCAGCGCGAAAAGTGGCCATGACGTTGCCGGTTCTGGCCAGGATGATGGTGAGAGCCCGATCAAGGAGCGACCACATGGCCTTCCACGCCTACCTGTTCTTCGGTACGAACTGTGCCGAGGCGTTCGAGCGGTACCACGAGATCTTCGGCGGCGAGCTGTTGGTGATGCGGATGAAGGACGCCCCGGGCGCCGAGGACGTGCCGCCCGAGCAGGCCGATCTCACCATCCACGCCGCGCTCACCTACCCGGACGGCAACCTCCTGATGGGGTCCGACGACCCCACGACCGACAGCTTCGGGCCGGTGCAGGGGATGATGGTCAGCTACTCGGCGCCCGACGCCGATGACGCCATCCGCGTGTTCGCCGCCCTGGCCGAGGGCGGCACCGTGAACCAGCCCCTCATCGAGACCTTCTTCTCGCCCGCCTTCGGCATGTGCGTCGACCGCTTCGGCACCCCGTGGATGGTCAGCGCCGAGCAGGCCACCGACCCGGCGTGACCGGGCCGGGTCCGATCGCCCGGGCCCGCATGCGGGCGACGGCGGCGTGGGACAGCGACCTGCCGTCACCCGCCGCCGTCGTCGGCCACCTCCTCGCCGTCCAGGCCCAGGAGCATCCGTTCGCCCGATGGTCGCTGGCTCAGCGCACCGCGTCGCCCGTGGGCGCCGCGGCGGTCGATGCCGCCTTCGACGCCGGCGCCATCCTGCGGACCCACGTCCTTCGGCCGACCTGGCACTACGTCACCCCCGACGACCTGGCCTGGCTGATGCCGCTCAGCGGACCCCGAGTCGATCGTCGCAACGCCCGCCGCTACGAGGAGCTCGAGCTCGACGCCCGCACCCTCGGGCGGAGCGACAGCGTCCTGGCCCAGGCGGTCACCGAACAGCCGCTGACCCGTCGACAGCTGGGGGAACGGCTCGAGGCGGCCGGGATCCCCGTCGGAGGTCAACGGCTCCCGCACATCCTCTTCCACGCCGAGCTGCAGTCGTTGCTCGTGAGCGGACCGATGGCGGGCAGACAGCACACCTATGCCCCGTTCGCCGATCGGGTGCCCCCGTCGCCGTCGCTCGACGAGGACGAAGCCCTGGCCCGGCTGGCCGACCGGTACTTCCGCACGAGGGGTCCGGCGGTGCTCGGCGACTTCGCCTGGTGGTCGGGGCTCGACGTGCCCACAGCCCGCCGGGCGCTCGAGCTGGCGTCACCGGCTCTCGAGCGGATGCAGGTCGGCGACCGGACCTACTGGTTCGCCTCCGTCGAGCCGGTGCCGTCGCGAGGGAGGGCCGACCTGGTCCAGTGCTATGACGAGGCGATCATCAGCTACCGCCCGAGCCGCGACGTGCTGGGCACCGGGCCGGCCTCGTTCGACGTCCCGGGTTGGCACGACGGGTACTCCCATGTGGTGCTCTACGACGGGCGGTTGCTGGGCCACTGGAAGGCTCGACCCGGCTCCGACCGCGTCGAGGTCCGCCTGGCGGTGACCCCCTCCGAACGCCAGCGCCGAGCGGTGGCCGCCGGCGTCGAGCGCTACCGGCGGTTCGTCCTGACCTGAGCTTCCTGCGGAATGCCGGGCGGGCGGTGCTGGGCAGGGTCAGTGGCGGGTAGGGGATCCACCACCTAAAGAGATCTCTTCCCTACTGTGCGCGGTTGTGCGATAGTCGCACATGTAGGTCGGATGACCTAGACGCCCAGGTCGAACGGCCTATACCCATGGGTCGTTCGGCCCACGAGACGACGGTGGTGGAGTGACATGGCCAATCGAATGGATGTGGAGTCGCAGGTCGGGCTCGCCGCCGCCCTCGACACCGAGTGGCTCGACGTCGCGCTGATCGATCCGGAGCTCGTGCACGACGCCGCCCTCTGGGCGCCCGTCGGCGAGGGCGCCATGGACGTGCTCGCCGCCCACCCGTGGGTGCATCAGATGGTCGAGGTCGCCGTCGTGTCGACCCGGGTCCATGTCCGGGCCACGGTGGCCACCCGCCCTGATCTCGGTGCCGAGGTCTACGCCCTGCTCGGTTCCGACCTCCACCCGGCGGTGCGCTCGCGCATCGCCGGCAACCACGCCGCACCGGGCGCGGTGGTCGACCGCCTCACTCGCGACGAGGACCTCTCCGTCCGGGCGGCGGCCGAACGGGAGCTGGCTCGTCGGCATCCGGCGCTCCACGTCCTCGGTGCCGCCTGACCCCTACGTCACGCGAGAGGTCCCGCTGGTGAGCTGACCCCGCTGTCGATCATCCGCGAATAGGCGAAGGCGAGACCGTCGGCGCCCTGCAGCCCGACGGCGTCCTCAACGGCGGGCACCACGACGCCGTCCTCGTACGCCACCTGGTCGGCGAGATCGGACTCGAGGTCGCGGACTGCGGTACGGGTGTCGCGGTCGCGTTCGTGCAGACGAGCGAGGTCGCGTCGCACCAGGTCGTGGTTGGCCACGACCTGGTCGGCGATGTGGCCGCGCTGTTCGCCGGTCAGAGGCGGGAGCAGCACTCGCTCGACGACGGCCATGTGCACGCGCACGCGATGGTCGACGTCGGCGAGGAGCTCTGCCACCACGCCCGGCGTCTCCGGTGTGCGACCGAGCTCCACGAGCACGCTCCCGAGACCCTGGTGGTCGGCGGCGACCACGGCCTCCAGCAGGTTCCGGTGGGGATCGACGATCGACATGGCGACCTCCCGTCCCGCTCCGGGCTCGGCACCCGGGGCGCCTGGGCATCTCCCTGCCGAGTGAAGCGCCGAATCCGACCGTTGACAACGTCATACCTACAACCATATGGTTGTAGGTATGACGGGTGAGGGGCGATCGGACCAGCTGTTCCACGCACTGGCCGATGCCACGCGGCGCGACATCGTGGCGGTCACGCTCCAGGACGAGCAGTCGGTGTCGGCCCTCGCCCGTCGCTACCCGATGAGCTTCGCCGCCGTGCAGAAGCACGTGGCCGTCCTCGAGCGGGTGGGCCTGGTGACCAAGCGCCGCCAGGGTCGCGAACAGCTCGTGAGCGGCAACGTCGAGTCCCTGCGGGACGTCCGTCGGTCGCTCGACGCACTGGAAGCCGTATGGCGGAGCCGCATCGAACGCTTCGGCGAGGTCCTCGCCGAGACCGAACAAGGAGAACCGACATGACCGTCACCGACGTCGTCAAGGACACCGAGACCCTCAGTCTCACCATCACGTCCGAGTTCCCGTCGCCGATCGCCAAGGTGTGGACGCTCTGGGCCAACCCCCGCCTGCTCGAGCGGTGGTGGGGGCCTCCGACCTATCCGGCGACCTTCACCCACCACGACCTCACCCCGGGCGGGCACGTCGGCTACCACATGACCGGCCCGGAGGGCGATCAGCCCCACGGCTGGTGGCGCGTGGTGGCCGTCGACCCGCCCAACGGCCTCGAGTTCGACGACGGGTTCGCTGACGAGCAGGGCGTACCCAACCCCGAGATGCCGACCACGAGGATGCGCGTGACGCTCGAGGAGCGCCCCGAGGGTGGCACCCGCATGGCGATCACATCGGTGTTCCCGTCGGCCGAGATCATGGAGCAGATGGTGAACATGGGCATGCTCGAGGGCATGCAGGAAGCCCTGGGCCAGATCGACGGCCTCCTCGTCGAGGCCGGCTGATCGGCGACGCCGTCGCGACGGGTCAGGGGCGGTGGGCCACCCACACGTCCTCGGCCGGCCACCGATTCGCCCATTCGACGCCGACGATCTCGTAGTACTCCGGGTCGTCGGCGTCGTCGGGTGGGAACAGCTCGTGGAGCGCGTCCACCACGAACCCGCTGCGGCGCAGGACGTCGATCCACCCGCTGTGGGACGGATGGTGCTCGACGCCGCCGCCCGGCCAGGTGATGGAGGCGACCTCCCACTGCGCCCGCAACAGCCGGTCGCCAGCCACGCCCTCGTCGGCGGGGACGCACATCGCGGCCAGCACGCTGTTGGTGAGGAACACCAGGCGGCCCCCCGGGCGCAGCAGGCGGGCCGCCTCCGGGATCCAGCTCTCGGGGTCGCACCAGGGTCCGGCGCCGTACTCGCTCACCGCCAGGTCGAAGGTTGCGTCGCCCAACGGCACCCGCTCGGCGTCGGCCTCCACCAGCGGGAACGTCGGCCCGTGGGCGCGCTGGCACCGTCGGGCGGTGGCGAGCTGGTCGCCGCTCAGGTCGACGGCCACCGGCCGGGCTCCCGCCTGTGCCAGCGCGGCCGAGAGGTAGGCCGTCCCGCACCCGAGCTCCACGACGTCGAGTCCGCGGACATCGCCCAGTAGCGCGAGCTCACGTTCGGGTCGACGGAACAACCCCCAGGTCACGTCGCCCGCGACCCAACGGGCATCGGCGTCGGCGTCGGTGAACCGGGCGTTGACCTCGGCCCAGACCGCCCGGTTGCGCCGGGCCGCGTTCGTGTCCACCGCGCCATCCTGTCCGCTTCCACGGGCGGGAGATGATCGAATGGGGCCGTGGCGCGTGACGACCGGCTCCGGGTCCAGGTGCTCGGCCCGATCCGCGCCCTCGACGCCGAAGGCCACGACCGCACCCCTGACGGCGTGCTGCAGCGACGCCTCCTCGCTCTTCTCGTGCTGCGACGGGGTCACGTGGTGTCGGTCGATGCCGCTGTGGACGTGCTCTGGCCGGTCGATCCACCGCTCGATCCAGCCGCTGCCCTCCAGAACCACATCTCGCGCCTGCGCCGTCGCCTCCCCGACGGTGCCGTCGGTTCGGTCGGGGACGGCTACCGGCTCGAACCGGCGCGCGTGGCCCTCGACGCCGACCGTCTGGCGGCGATGGTCGACGCCGGTCGGCTCGACGAGGGCCTCGACGCCGACCTCGGCTCCGTCCTCGATGCGTGGGACGGCCCGGCCTACCCCGAGCTCGACGACGTCGACGCCGGCCGGACCGAGGCGGTGCGCCTGGAGGACCTGCGAGTCCGCGCCCGCGAGCTGCTGGCCGAGCGTCGCTTGACGGCGGGCGACACCGTGGGCCTGGTCGCCGAGCTGGCCGCCCTCGTCGACGCCGAACCTCTGCGGGAACGCCCGCGGGCCCTGCTCATGGAGGCGCTGGTCGCCGAGGGACGCCAGGTCGACGCCCAGCGCGCCTACGACGAGTTCCGCCGCCAGCTGGCCGACGAACTGGGCAACGAGCCCACGCCGGTGCTCGCCGCCCGGCACGCCCAGCTGCTCCAGGGAGTCGGTGGATCGGGAGCGGCCCGGCCGACCCGTCTCCCTGTCCCCGCCAGCTCGCTCATCGGTCGGGAGGAGCTCATCGAGGAGGTCGTGGCCCTCGCCGGCTCGAGCCGCCTGGTCACCCTGGTCGGGCCGGGTGGTGTCGGGAAGACCCGGATGCTGCTCGAGGTGGGTCGGCGCCTGGCGCTGGTGGGCCCGCCGGTGGTGCTCGCCGAGCTGGCGTCGGTCGACGCTCGGTCGGCGGTCGAGGCGGTGGCGGTCGCTCTCGGTATCGACACCCGGGCCGGCATCGACCCGACCGCACGGATCACGGGCGTGCTCGGCGATCAGGAGCTCGTGCTCCTGCTCGACAACTGCGAGCACGTCGTCGACACGGTTGCCGCGATGGTCGACGAGGTCCTGCTCCGCTGCCCCGGGGTGCGGGTCGTCGCCACCACCCGGGAACGCCTCCGGGTCGGAGGGGAACAGGTCAGCGTGGTGCCGGCGCTGCCGGACGACGGACCTTTCAGCGCCGCCGTCGAGCTCTTCGTCGAGCGGGCGCGGTCGGTGGTGCCGCGGTTCGAGCCGGACGACACGGACCGCGACCGGATCCTCGAGCTCGTGGCCCGGCTCGACGGGCTCCCTCTGGCGATCGAGCTCGCCGCCGCCCGCCTCCACACCCTCGAGCTCGAGGAGGTGCTGGCCGGACTCGATCGACGCTTCGCCGTCCTCGAGGGCGGCAACCGGGCCAACGCCCGTCACGCGTCGCTCGGCGCAGCCGTCGCATGGTCGTACGGCCTGCTCGACCGCGCGCTGCAGGACGCCTTCGTCGACCTCTCGGTCTTCGTCGACCCGTTCGAGGCGAGCGCGGCGGCGGCGGTGTGCGGCACGGACGAGCGAACGGTCACCGAGATCCTCTCCCAGCTGGTCGAACGCTCGCTGGTCGTGCGGGTGCCGTCTCGGCGCTACGGACTGCTCGAGACCCTCCGCGCGTTCGGCGCCGAGCGCCTGGGGGAGTCCGGCCGCCTGGCACTGGTCGGCGCCCGTCACGCCCATCACCAGGTCGAGTGGGTCGAGCGGGCCCAAGACCGGCTGGCCGTGCCCGGGCGGCCGGTGCTCGCCGAGATCGACCGGGCCCTTCCCGAGCTACGGGCTGCCCTCGGATGGCTGATGGATCACGACGAGGTCGAGCAGGCCGGCTCCCTCGTGGCCGCGCTCCTCGACTACGGCGTCCTACGGCTGCGTCCCGACGTGATGGCCTGGGCCGAGGAGGTCCTCGCTCTCGACGCTCACCGGGTCGGTCCTCACGCTCCCCGGCTCTGGGTCGTGGCGGCCTACGCCGCCTGGCTGACCGGCGACATGGTCGAGAGCGAGCGGCGGACGGCGATGGCGCTGGAGGCGGGCCAGGCCGGATCGGGGAGCGTTCCGCCCGAGGTCCTCTCGATTCGGGGGAACCAGGCGCTGTTCGAGGGTGAGCTCTCCGAGGCTGCCGCCTGGTACGGACGCGCCGTCGAGGCGTCCAGAGGGCAGTCGGCTCGGCGGATCTTCGTGGCCGCCACCGAACTGCTCCCCCTCGGCTACGCCGGCGATCCCTCCGTCGGGGGGAAGGCGCGCGCGCTCCTCGACGAGGTCGGGGAGGTCGAGACGCCCTATGCCGCCTACGCCTGGTACTGCGCGGGTGAGGCGGTGCTGACGTCGGACCTCGAGCTCGCGCGGACGCGCCTGGCGATGGCGATCGAGCTGGCCGAGGCGACCCACACCTCGTTCGTCACGGGTGTCGCCGGTGCCTCCAAGGTGTCGATCGACGCCCGCCTCGGCGATCCGGCCGACGCCGCGACCGCGTACCGTCGGCTGATCGAGCACTGGCGGCGCGCGGGAGTGTGGTCGACG
>DATDIY010000216.1:0-3280 GCA_036520815.1 Acidimicrobiales bacterium | reverse complement strand
GCGGGCGATCTTGTCGATCTCGTCGATGTAGATGATCCCGGTCTCGGCCTTCTTGACGTCGTAGTCGGCGGCCTGGATCAGCTTGAGCAGGATGTTCTCGACGTCCTCGCCGACGTAGCCCGCCTCGGTGAGCGCAGTGGCATCAGCGATGGCGAACGGCACGTTGAGCATGCGGGCGAGCGTCTGGGCCAGGAGCGTCTTGCCGCAGCCGGTGGGGCCGAGCAGCAAGATGTTCGACTTGGCCAGCTCGACGTCGTCGTGGTGGGCGGCGCCGAACTGCACCCGCTTGTAGTGGTTGTAGACGGCGACCGACAGCACCCGCTTGGCCGTGTCCTGGCCGACGATGTAGTCGTTCAGGAACTCGAAGATCTCAACCGGCTTGGGGAGCTCGTCGAAGCGCAGGTCGCTGGTCTCGGCCAGCTCCTCTTCGATGATCTCGTTGCAGAGGTCGATGCACTCGTCACAGATGTAGACGCCCGGACCCGCGATGAGCTTCTTCACCTGCTTCTGCGACTTGCCGCAGAACGAGCATTTCAGTAGCTCGCCTCCGTCTCCGAACTTCGCCACGTTGGGTTACCCCCGCTCCGTGTCCGTTGCCGTCGATGTGACGTCGCGCCTCAGCGCACGGCCGAGATCGGGCCGCTGTGGTCGGCGAGCTCCCGAGCGGAGATCACCTCGTCGATGATGCCGTATTCCTTGGCTTCCTCCGCTGACATTACAAAGTCCCGGTCGGTGTCGCGGTGGATCTTCTCCACGGTCTGACCGGTGTGGCCGGCGAGGAGCTCCTCGAGGAGGGTGCGCATGCGCAGGATCTCCTTGGCCGCCAGCTCGATGTCGGTGGCTTGTCCCTGGGCGCCGGCGTAGGGCTGGTGGATCAGCACACGGGCGTGCGGGAGGGCGAGTCGCTTGCCCGGGGTGCCGGCGGCGAGCAGCACGGCGGCGGCCGACGCGGCCTGGCCGAAGCAGATCGTCATGATGTCGGGCTTGACGAACTGGAGCGTGTCGTAGATGGCGAACAGCGCGGTGATGTCGCCACCGGGGCTGTTGACGTAGATGTTGATGTCCTTGTCGGGGTTCTCCGACTCGAGGTGCAGCAGCTGGGCGCAGATCAGGTTGGCGACGGTGTCGTCGATCGGCGTGCCCAGGAAGATGATGTTCTCCTTGAGCAGCCGGGAGTAGAGGTCAGCCTGGATCGTCTGGCCGCGGCTGGTCTCGTAGAGGACGGCCGGGTTCGGGATGTAGTTGCTGATCTGCAGGCCGGCGAGGCCTTCGGGCTGGGTCACTTGGACTCCTCTGCGTCGTCCGCCGCCTCGAGCTCGGCTTCGAGCGCTTCGACGGCTTCGATCTCTTCCTCGAGCTCCTCGATGGCCTCTTCGAGGAGTTCGACCTCGATGGCCTCTTCGATGGCTTCCTCGAGGATCGCTTCCTCGACGGCCTCTTCCACGGCCTCTTCGATGAGCTCCTCGACGATCTCTTCCTCGAGCTCTTCGACCTCTTCCTCGTCGAGGGCGAGGTCGTCGTAGGCGATGGCGTTGCCGGCGTCGTCGACGATGGTGACCTTCTCGGTCAGCCACTCGAGCGCCTTGCGCTTGGCGATGTCGGCTCGCAGGGCGGGGATGTGGCCGGCCTCGGTGAGCTGGGTGCGCACGGTGTCGGCGTCCTGCTCGACGCGGGCGGCGACGGCGTCGAACTCGGCCTCGAGATCCTCGTCGAGGGCCTCGAGCTTCTCGGCGGCGGCGACGGCGCGCAGGGCGAGGTCGACCTTGGCGGCGCGCTCGGCGGATTCGCGCAGGTCGCCGATGAACGATTCGCCGTCGGTGCCGGAGAACTGGAGCCACTGCTCGAGCGACAGGCCCTGGGCCTGGAGGCGCATCGACATGTCCTGGAGGCGTTCCTGCATCTCCTGGGCGATGAGCGGCTCGGGGAGCTCGGCGTCGACCAGGTCGGCGAGGGCCTGACCGATCTTCTCGCGGACCTCCATCTGGGACTGCGCCTTCTTGACCCGGGTGAGGCGCCCGACGAGGTCGTCGCGCCACTCGGCGAGGGTGTCGAAGTCGGACGCCTGGGCGGCCAGCTCGTCGTCGACGTCGGGCAGCACCTTGGCCTTGACCTCGGTGACGGTGACCTCGAAGTGCAGCTGCTCCTCGGGGGTCTCCTCGGAGTTGTTCGGGTGGTCGGCCTCGAAGGAGATCTCGTCGCCGGCGGTGGCGCCTTCGAGCTTCTCGTCGAGCTCGGGGACGATGCCGGCGGAGCCGACCTCGTAGAGGTAGCCGCTGGCCACCAGGCCGTCGAGCACCTCGCCGTCCTGGCTGCCTTCGATGTCGACGGTGACGTAGTCGCCGGTCTCGGCGGCCCGCTCGACGACCTCGAGCTCGGCGAACTGGCTGCGGGCCCGCTCGATCTGGCTGTCGATCTCCTCGTCGGTGGCGACCGGGGAGGCGATCTCGACCTGGAGGGCTTCGTAGCCGGCGAGCTCGATGGTGGGGCGCACCTCGACGACGGCTTCGAAGGTGACCGGGCCGTCGGCCTCGCCGGAGGTGACCTCGATCTCGGGCGGGGCGATGACGTCGACCTCGTTGGTGCGGACGGCATCGGAGTAGTACTCCGGCAGCGAGTCGTTCAGCGCCTGGGCTCGGCCGGCGCCGGAGCCGAGCCGCGTCTCGAGCAGTCGGCGGGGCGCCTTGCCGGGACGGAACCCGGGGACGCGGACCTCACGCGCGATCTTCTTGAACGCGGCGTCGACAGCCTGTTCGAACTCCTGCTCGTCGACCTCGACCGAGAGCTTGACCTTGTTGCCCTCGAGGGGCTCGACGGTGGCTTTCACAGTCCGGCGAGTGTACCGGCGGGCGCCACCTGCCCGGGCATGGTCTCCCGGGAGGCTGGTTCAGCCGAGGAGGACGGGGCCGCTGGTGAAGCGGGCGGTGCCGAAGGCGGGGCCGATGTGGGTGGCGAAGCGCACGGCGCCGTCGATCACCCGGGCGGTGAAGCTCTCGGTGAGAGCGTGGCTGGGCCAGGCGCCGATGGGATCGTCGTGGAGGCACTCGGACTCGTCGGCCTGCAGGAGGTAGACGAGCGCGCCGTGGGGTCCACGGTCGCCGATGCCGGCGAAGGCCACCCGCACCTGGATCTCGGCGGGGCTGTGGGTGCGTAGGTAGGCGACGGTGCCGCGGTGGGCGATGGCCCGGGCGCCTATGAGGGCGGCTCGGCGAGGGCAGCCGTCGTGGTCCTCGTAGTGGGAGACGGTGGTCTCGCCCACCGAGGCGGCAGGTGCGGCGTGGCT
>DATDIY010000215.1:0-2530 GCA_036520815.1 Acidimicrobiales bacterium | reverse complement strand
CCACGGGCGCGTCACGCCCGGACCTCAGTTCCGCGCTGTCCTCGCGCATAGGTCATTCGGCCTAACAGATTGCACCTTCGTCATTTCGTTCAAGTCCCGCCCGTCGTTCGGCCGAAAGCACTAACGCCGACGTGGTCGAGGGCAATGCCCCGATGACCTCGGCCCCGACGCACCCTCCGTGCGTGGGAACTCGAACGAACCAGGGAAGAGGTCGAGGTGAGCTCGCGTCGAACGCTGATCCTCGTAGGAGCTATCGCCCTCGGGCTGATCGCCGCGTTGTTGCTGTTCAACTACGTGAGCGGCATCGAGGACCGTGCCAACAACAACGCCAAGCGGGTGGACGTGTACGTCGCCAAGACGGACATCCCCCGGGGCACGCCGGGTGAGACCGCCGCCTCCGACGGGGCTGTCGGGACCGCCCAGATCCCCCAGGAGTTCCGGCCCGCCAGCGCCATCACCACCACGGACGAGATCCAGAAGAAGGTGGCGCTGTTCGACATCCCCCAGAACACGCCGATCGTCCAGGACATGTTCGTGGATCCGGCCCAGACCCAGATCAGCTTCCGGGAGCGCTTGAAGAACCCCGACCACGTCGCCATCACGGTGTCGGTGGACGAGGTCAAGGGCGTGGCCGGCTTCCTCGTCCCCGGTGACGAGGTGAACCTGATGGTCTCCCCCGAGGCCGAAGGCGAGGGCGGCGGGTTCTCCGTCAGCGCTCGCTACCTCTACCAGAAGGTGCAGATCCTCGCCGTGGGCCAGAGCACGCTGCTCTCCCCGGGCGAGCAGGTCCAGGAGACCAGCGCCGGCGGCACCGCCCCCAGCACCGGGAACTCCGGCCTGATCACCTTCAACGTCCCACCCGAAGCGGCCCAGTGGATCGCCTCGGCCCAGGACAGCGGTGGCCTCTACATGACACTGGTGGCCGAGGACTACGTGCCGAAGGCCCTGCCTGAGATCACGGAGTCGTCAACCCTCCCGGGTGAGAGCGGTCAGCTCACTCCTTACGGGCCCACCGGCAACCAGGACTAGGGGGACCGGTGAACCGCCCCTTCTCCGGGAACCCTGGCGACGGCCAGCCCCACGTCGACGCCGGACTCGGCGGTGGCGGCGCACGACGCGCCGCCGTCGTCGTGGTCTGCTCCGACGACGCCATCCGCACCCGACTGGCGATGCTGGTCGGGGCGGGCACGGCGGCGGTCGCCGCCATCGACGACCTGGCCGTCGCCCTCGACGGCACACCGGTCGTCGCCGTGCTCGGCCCGAACTTCGCCGACCCGATCGAGCTCATGGCGGCCGAGCAGCTCCTGCTCGCCCGCCGCGAGGTCGCCGCCATCATGGTGACCGACGAGCTCAGCACCGAGGTCCTCCAGCGTGCGTTGCGCGCCGGGGTGAAGGACGTGCTCCAGTCGCCGGTCGACACCGGTGACCTGCTCGACGCCATCGATCGCGTCGGCGCCACCCTCACGCCGGTGATGAGCATCCCGACCGGAGGCCCCGAGCTCCCGGTCGACGACGACGGCGAGATGGGCCGGGTCGTGATGGTCTTCTCGACCAAGGGTGGCTCGGGCAAGTCGGTGATCGCCTCCAACCTGGCCGTGCTCCTCGCCCAACGCAGCGAGAAGCCGGTCGTGCTCGTCGATGCCGACCTCCAGTTCGGCGACGTGGCGGTGATGCTCAAGCTCACGCCGCAGCACACCATCGTCGACGCCGTCGGCTCCCTCGACCGCATGGACCAGACCATGCTCCGCAGCCTGCTGTGCGAGCACTCGCCCGAAGGCCTGCTCGTGCTCGCAGCTCCGCTCGAGCCGGCGTTCGCGGACCAGGTCGGTGCCGCCGAGATGGTGCGGATCGTGGAGACCTTGCGGTCCTTCGCCGGCTTCGTGGTCATCGACACGCCGGCCTACTTCAACGATGTGGTCCTTGGCCTGATCGAGGTGTCCGACGACGTGCTGCTGGTCGCCGGCATGGACATCCCGAACATCAAGAACGTGAAGATCGGGCTGCAGACCCTCCGTCTGCTGAACACCCCCATGGAGAAGCTCCGGCTCATCCTGAACCGGGCCAACTCGAAGGTGCGCCTCGACTCGTCCGAGGTGGAGCGCACGCTCGGCGTGAAAGCTGAGGCGCTCATCCCGAGCGACATCGTCGTGCCCCAGGCCGTGAACCGCGGGGAGCCCGTCGTCTACTCGGCCCCCCGTTCCACGGTCACCAAGGCCTTCGAGGAGCTGGCCGACCAGTTCCTCCCGAGCTCGGCCAAGAAGCGCCGGCGCTAGCCGCCGAACCCCCTGATCCCCGAACCCCCCCTGAGGTGAGGCGACGATGTCGCTCTCCAAGCGTCTCCACGATGTGCAAGGTGACCAGGACGAGGGCCCGAAGCGACGCGACCCCGTGCTGGACGAGCTTCGCCAGCGCATCCACCACCACCTGATCGACGAGCTGGGCCCGATCCTCTACGACACGCGCCTGTCGGAGGACGACCTGCGCCGTCGAGTCAACGAGCAGCTGCACGCCGCCCTCGCCCAGGAGCGGG
>DATDIY010000214.1:0-7151 GCA_036520815.1 Acidimicrobiales bacterium | reverse complement strand
CCGACGACATCATGAGCACGCTCGTGACCATGGAGTTCACTGACGAGAAGGGCGAGACCCGCCTCCTCACGGATATGGAGGCCTGCCAGTACATCGGCCTGCTGTCCTCGGCGGGGAACGACACCACTGCGCGCTTCGCCGGCTGGGCGGGGGCGACGCTCGCCCAGTTCCCCGATCAGCGGGCCAAGCTCGTCGCTCGCCCTGACCTGATCCCCAACGCGGTCGAGGAGATCCTGCGCTTCGAACCACCATCGATGTGCCTCGGGCGCGTCGTCACCAAGGACGTCGTCTGGTACGACCAGGTCGTGCCCGAGGGTGCGGTGATGGTGCCCATTCACGCCGCAACCGGCCGAGACCCCCGGCACTTCACCGGCACCGACCCGGACGTGTTCGACGTCGAGCGCAAGATCGACAAGATCCTGTCGTTCGGCTTCGGCGTGCACGTATGCCTCGGTGCGCCGTTGGCCCGGATGGAGGCCCGCATCATGCTCGAGGAGATGCTGCTGCGGTTCCCCGAGTGGGACGTCGTGTGGGACGAGACCGAGATCGTGCACACCGGGAGCTCGCTGCGCGGCTACTCGAAGCTGCCCATCACCTTCGGCTGAGGAGCAGTCCATGACCGTGACCGATCAGCCCGACGACCTCTACTGGGACCCCTACGACTACGCGCTCCACGCCGACCCGCACCCGACCTGGCGGCGGATGCGCGAGGAAGCGCCCCTCTACTACAACGAGAAGTTCGACTTCTGGGCGGTGACGCGCTTCGACGACGTCGCCCAGGTGCTCGTCGACTGGCGCACCTACAGCTCCGCCAAGGGTCCGATCCTCGAGGTGATCCGCAACCCGGTCAACGAGTACACCGACAGCCTGATCCAGCAGGACCCGCCCCGCCACGACATCCACCGCCAGATGCTGAGCCGGGTCTTCACCCCGAGGGCGGTGCAGCGGATCCAGGACCGGGTGCGGAGCTACGCCCGATCGCTGCTCGACGACCTGGACGGCGCGACGACGTTCGACTTCATCGAGGAGTACGGCGCCCGCATCCCCGCACTGGTGATCGCCGCCATGCTCGGCACGCCCGACGAGGACGTCGACCTGATCCGCCGCCTCACGGACGTGCAACTCGACGTCGCCGAAGACGACCCCCTCGACCGCTCGAACTTCGAACAGTACGCAGCTCAGCTCGGCGAGTACTTCCTGGGCCACGTGCGGGCCCGCCGGAAGAACCCCACCGACGACATCATGAGCACGCTGGTGACCCTGGAGTTCACCGACGAGCACGACGAGACGCGCCACCTCACCGATCTCGAGGCCTGCCAGTACATCGGGCTGTTGTCGGCGGCGGGCAATGACACCACGGCGCGATTCTCGGGCTGGGCCGCGTCGTCGCTGGCGCGGTTCCCGGAGCAGCGGGCGAAGTTGGTCGCTCGGCCCGACCTGATCCCCGGAGCGATCGACGAGATCCTGCGCTTCGAGCCGCCGTCGATGTGCCTGGCACGGGTGGTGACCAAGGATGTGGTCTGGTACGACCAGGTGGTGCCCGAGGGCGCGGTCATCGTTCCGATCCACGCCGCCTCCGGCCGCGACCAGCGCCACTTCACCGATCCCGATCCCGACGTGCTCGACGTCGAGCGCAAGATCGACAAGATCCTGTCGTTCGGCTTCGGCGTCCACGTCTGCCTCGGGGCGCCGCTCGCCCGCATGGAGGGTCGGATCATGCTCGAGGAGCTGCTGCTGCGGTTCCCCGAGTGGGACGTCGTCTGGGACGACACGGAGATCATCCACACCGGCAGCTCGATCCGCGGCTACTCGAGGCTCCCGATCGTCGTCGCCTGACTGAACCCGTCAGGCCCGGGCCGCCAGCTTCTCCTGCAGCGTGACGGCGACCTTCCGCCGCTCGGCCTTGCCGGTGACGCCGAAAGGGACGTCGTCAGGAGCAAGCTCGACGATGGCCGTGGGCATCTTGTAGCTCGAGAGCTCCTTGCGGAGCCCGTCGAGGAGACCGCCCTCGTCGAAGGCTGCTCCTCGGGCGGGCACGACACCCGCGACGACGACCTCCCCTCGGACGGGGTCGGGAAGGCCGAAGACCAAGGCGATCTCGACGTCCGGCGCCAACTCGAGGGCGAGCTCCACCTCACGAGGTGACACGTTCGAGCCGCCGGTCCTGATCATCTCGTCGGCCCGCCCCGTGAAGAAGAGCAGACCGTCGCGGAAGTAGCCCCGGTCGCCCGTGTGGTACCAGCCCTCAGCGTCGAACACCTCCTCGCGCTCGCGCTTGTACATGCCGGTCAGGACGCTGTAGCCGCGGAGGCAGATCTCGCCCTCCTCGGCGTCGGGAAGCGTCTCGTTGGTGTCGGGATCGGCGATGCGGTGCTCGACGAAGGGCACCGGCGGACCGAACGAACCCCAGTGCTCCTCGGGGAGCGGGACGCCGAAGGTGTCGGCCGCGCCCATGGTGTGGGGCCCGTTGCTCTCGGTCATCCCGAGGGAGTTGTGGAACCGTCGGGGATCGACGGGCGGCGTTCCGAGCGGCGGAAGGAAGGGCACGTCGCGGAGGTCGCGCTCGGGGTAGCTCGGCTCGCTCATGATCCGCTCGCGCGCGTTGGCGTAGCCCATGAAGCTGTTCGTCCGCTCGCGCTCGATGAGGTCGAGGGCGCCGGCGGGGTCGAAGCGCTCCTGGGTGACGATCATCGCCCCGGAGTGCAGCGCCGGCAGCAGTTCGTACATCAGCCCACCTATCCAGAAGAACGGCAGGACGGCGAACATGCGCCAGGCGGGTGACAGGCCCCGCAGCTCGACCAGGTTGGCGCTGTGGCGCACCTCGGTGCCGTGGGTGTGGATCACCGCTTTGGGGTCGCTCGTCGTGCCCGACGTGTAGACGGTCACCAACCAGTCGGCCGGGCTGACCTGGGCCTCCATGGCGTCGAGCAGCTCGTCGTCGATCGGCTCGTGCGGCAGGTCATCGGGACGAACGATGAACACCGAGCGCAGGTACGGCAGGTCCGGCAGGCGGGCCTCCCGGCTCGGCTCCATGGCGACCGACAGCCCGGGGCTGACATCGTCGAGGAACGCGCCGGTGGGGCGACCGGAGAGACGCTCCGGTGCGAGGAGGAACTGGGCGTCGGCATGCCGCAGCACCCTCCGGAGCTCGGGGGGCTTGAGGAAGGTGTTGACGCACATCGACAGGGCCCCGATCCGGGCCAGAGCGAGGAACCCTTCGACCCAGGCCGGTCCCTGCGGCAGCAGGATCGCCACGCGGGTGCCCTTGCCGACGCCGGCCGCGACCAGGTGGCGAGCGAGGAGCCGAGACCGGCGGTCGATCTCTGCGAAGGTGACCCGCTCGTCGGCGGTCACGAGGACCTCGAGGTCGCCGAAGCGCTCGACGGCCCGGTGGAGCAACTGGGGCACAGTGGCCGGGAAGTCCAGCGGATACACCCGTACCTGGTCCGGGTGCAGCAGCGCCCGCCGACGGGCGTCCGCGCTCTCCGGCTGTGTGGTCACGTCGTTCCTCCCAGTCGCTGGTCCGAGCTTGGTGGAGGGCCTGTCGACGTCACTTGGACAGGTCCGAGCCGGATCAGGGCAGCTGCGGGCCCAGCCCCGTCGACGGCGCCGGCGTGGGCGAGACCGGGGGAGGATCGGAGGGCGCCCACTCGTTGAGCCGGTCGATCAGGTGGCGCAATCGAGCGAAGCCTCGCCGATCGAAGCCGAAGGCGATGCGGGGGAGGCCGGGCACGTCGTCGTCGTCGATCTCGCCGGTGGAGGCCTCGACCCGTTCGAACGGACTCCCGGCGACGATGTCGGCGAACTCGGCGTTGAGCTCGGCCAGCTCGTCGTCGTCGACCGCGCTGGTGAGGCGCAGCACGAGGCGACGGCCGACGTAGCGCATCGAGTGGTAGCGGGCGTAGAAGCGACAGACCTCGTCGACGGCCTCGTCGATGGTGTGGCACAGGCGGACCAGTGAGAGGTCGTCGGGTGAGATCAGAGAGCGCCCGGCCAGCTCCGTCTCGACGAAGCGCAGCCAGCTCTCCCAGTAGGTCGAGCCCTCCGGTTCCAGCAGCACGATGGGGGCGACGGCCGAGCGCCCGGTCTGCATGAGGGTGAGGAGCTCGAACCCCTCGTCGAGCGTGCCGAAGCCCCCGGGGAGGAGTGCGAACGCGGAGGACTCCTTCATGAAGAGGAGCTTCCGGGTGAAGAAGTACCGGTAGTTGACGAGCTTCGGATCCCCCGCGAGGAGGGGGGTGGCCTCCTGCTCGAACGGCAGCACGATGTTGACCCCGAAGGCCCGGTCGGCCCCCGCTCCCTCGATGCCGGCCTCCATGATCCCGGGTCCGGCGCCGGTGATCACCATCCAGTCCTGCTCGGCGATCGCCCGGCCGAAGTCCCGAGCGACGTGGTAGCCGGGATCGTCGATGGCGGTGCGGGCGGATCCGAAGATCGACGCCTTGCGCACCTGGCGGTACGGCTCGAAGACGAGGAAGGAGTAGCGCAGCTCTTTGAGCGCGGCGTTCACCAGCTTGAGATCGCCGCGGTCGACCGATTCGCGGCCCATACGGAGCGCGGACACGACCATCTCGAACACGAGGTCCTCGTCCCGCGAGACGCCGGCGCCTTGGATGAGCTGGTGGATCCGAGCGTCGAGGGCCTCGTCGCCGGTTCGGTACCGGCCGCGTCGGTTCGCCATCTGAGTCAGGCGGGGGCCAGGCGCCCGTAGAGCGTGGTGCGCTGCTCGAGGGTGCGGCCGAGCGGCTCGACCAGCGCACGGAAGTCGTCGGGCTCCATCATCTGGCCGTGGTCGGCACCGGCCGCTCGGCTGATGTTCTCGTCCATCAGCGTGCCACCGAGGTCGTTGACCCCGGCCTGCAGCATCTGGCGGGCTCCCGCCGGACCGAGCTTCACCCACGAGGTCTGGATGTTGTCGATGAGGCCGCGGTAGGCGATGCGCGCGACGGCGTGCATCAACAGCACCTCCCGGAACGTGGGGCCGCGGCGGGCCTTGCGCTGCAGGTAGAGAGGCGTGGCCATGTGCACGAACGGCAGAGGTACGAACTCTGTGAAGCCACCGGTCTCGGCCTGCAGGGCGCGGGTGCGCACGATGTGGCGAGCCCAGTGCACCGGTTGCTCGACCGAGCCGAACATGATGGTGATGTTGGACTTGAGGCCCAGCGAGTGGGCGGTGCGGTGGGCGTCGAGCCACTCGTCGGTGGTGATCTTGTCCGGGCAGATCAACGCTCGGATGTCGTCGTCGAGGATCTCCGCCGCCGTGCCGGGAAGGCTGCGCAGACCGGCGTCCATCAGCCGCCGCAGGTAGTCGGACAGCGGCTCGTCGAGACGGCGCGCTCCCTCGGTGACCTCGAGGGCGGTGAAGCCGTGGACATGGATGTCGGGCACGGCTGCCTTCACCGCTCGGGTCACGTCGATGTAGTAGTCGCCGTCGAAGTCGGGATGGATCCCGCCCTGCAGGCACACCTCGGTCGCGCCCAGGTCGGCTGCCTCACGGGTGCGCTCGGCGATGTCGTCGAGGGTGCGCAGGTAGGGGGTGCCGCGCAGGTTGAACGACAAGGGGCCCTTGCTGAAGCCGCAGAACCGGCACTTGAAGGTGCACACGTTCGTGTAGTTGATGTTGCGGTTGTGCACCCAGGTGACGACGTCGCCCACCGCCTCACGACGGAGTTGGTCGGCGACCTCGGCCACCGCAGCGACCTCCGGGCCCCGGGCGCTGAAGAGGGTGACGATCTCGTCGAGATCGACCTGCTGGCCGAGCTGCACGCCCGCGAGCACCTCGGCGACGGCGCCGGTCGCCCGCGCTGGAGCGGGGAGGAGGAGCGGCGGCGCCACGTTGGCACCGGAGTACCACGCGGTCGAGCGGGGTCCGATCTGGAGAACCTCGACTCCGTCGTCGACCTGCTCCGGCGCGGCCGGGGTGAGGCGCTGCACGAACACGGCGCCCGGGTCGTCGCGCCCCAGTCCTTCGGCGTCGGACCGATCCATGACCGGGAAGCGGACAGCCTCGTCGAGCCAGCGTTCGGGATCGAGGACGAACTCTGGGTGCACCGTCAGTCTGGGCGCCAGGGTCATGCCCCTGGCCTCGGTCGCCGATCGGAGCAGGTCGAGATCGGGCCACGGTCGTTCGGGGTTGACGTGGTCGGCGGTGACGGGGGAGACCCCACCCCAGTCGTCGATGCCGGCGTCGAGCAGCACCCCGAAGTCGTCGGAGAGGTTGGGCGGAGCCTGGAGGTGGATGTCCGGCGGGAGGATGAGCCGGGCGAGAGCGATGGCCTCGAGATAGACGTCGGGGGGACAGGGCGGCTCGAGGTGCATCGCCGTGCCGAGCTTCGGCAAGAAGTTCTGGACGATCACCTCCTGGACGTGGCCGTGGCGCCGATGCGATTCGGCGATGGCCTCCAGAGCGGCGATGCGATCGACGCGGTCCTCGCCGATGCCCACGAGGATCCCTGTTGTGAAGGGGATGGCGAGCTCGCCGGCCGCCTCGAGCGTGGCCAGTCGTCGTTCGGGCGTCTTGTCCGGTGCTCCCCGGTGGCAGGGAAGATCGGCTCGGAGCGACTCGATCATCATCCCCTGCGAGGGGGAGACGGTACGGAGGCGGGCCAGGTCGTCGGCGCTGAGGGCCCCGGCGTTGGCGTGAGGGAGCATGCCGGTCTCGTCGAGCACGAGCTGGGCCATGGCCACGAGGTAGTCGACGGTGCTCGACCACCCGTGCTCGGCCAGCCAGCTCGCAGCCACCGGATACCGCTCCTCGGGCGCCTCGCCAAGGGTGAAGAGCGCCTCGTGGCAGCCCACCCGGGCTCCCGCTCGAGCGAGTGCGGTCACCTGTTCGGGGCTGAGGAACGGCGACTCGAGGCGGGCCGGTGGCCGGGCGAACGTGCAGTACCCGCACCGGTCCCGGCACAGCATGGTGAGCGGGATGAAGACCTTGGGGGAGTAGGTCACCCGGGTGCCGTGGGTGGCGTCGCGGACAGCCCGGGCCTCGGCCATGAGCGTCCCGAGGTCGGCGTCGAGGAGCGACATGGCCCGCAGGCTACCGGCGCGGGTATCGGCTCACGCGACCGCCCACCTCGGGCGTCGTCGTGTTCACGCGAGACCGGTCTCGTGCTCCACCGGATGCCGCAGCCGTGGCCGTCCGGCGTGCTCTT
>DATDIY010000213.1:0-3138 GCA_036520815.1 Acidimicrobiales bacterium | reverse complement strand
GCCGCCCGTCGCCCGGCCGCTGAGCGCCCGGCTCGTCACCTGGGTGCAGGGGATCTTCTGGTGCGTCGCGGCGCTCTGAGGCCGGTCAGCTCCGGGCGCTCACCTCGTCGATCACGCCGAGGGTGTACGCCACCGCCTCGTCCCTCCCGAGCGCTGCCCCTTCCGACTGCAGCTCGCGAACCCGTTCGCGACCCAGGGCCTCCTCCAGGATCGCCGCGGTCTCGCGTCGTCGGATCGTGACGATGTCGGTTCGACGAACCGGCGGCGCGTCGGAGGTGCTGGTCTCCTGCCGTCGCTCCGACCCGGGGGTGAGCTTGGTCAGGAAGGCGGTCCGGGCGGCTCCTCGGAGCCGGGCCGCGGTCTCGGGGTCGGTGTCGGCGATGGCCCGGGCGATGAGCGTGTGGAGCACCGAGACCAGCGGCCAGGTGGGCACCCAGTGGACGAGCTTCATCGCCGGTCGGGCCCGCTCGAGGAGCTCGGGCCAGTCGCCGAGCTTCGCCGTCATGATCACCAACTGGGTGGTCATGGCGCCTTGCAACACGTCCCTCGCGACGTCCATGGCCGGGCTCGTCAGCAGCTGCCGGGCCCGGGCGGGGTCGTCGTCGGTCAGGGCCCCGGCGAGGGCGGAGGTGGCGAGGGCGAGCGACCGCGGCAGGCCGTGCTCCTCGGCGATGTCCACCGCTTCGGTCGCGAGCGAGATGGCGGTCGCGGTCTCGCCGTGCATGGCGTGGAAGGAAGCGGCACCGGCGAGGGCGTCCGCCCGATTCACCACGTCGCCACGATCACGTGCGAGTTCCGACCCGCGGTACATCCAGTCGGCTCCGGCGTGGGTGTCGCCGCGGGCGTAGGCCATCACCGCCTCGCTGGAGACGAGGACCTGCTCCGCGTTGCGGCCGGGGTCTCCGAGGCGACCGATGGCGGCGTGCGCCTCGGTGGAGAGCCGCGTCGCCTGCTCCTCGTCCCCGGTCTGGACGGCCTGCTGCGCGGCCAGCGCCAGGCACCACGGGTAGAGGTGGTGGTCGGTCGCCCCCTCGAGGTCGAGCACGAGACCGGCGGGCACGCGGGCCTCGGTGGCCTGTGATCCGACCCAGTCGGAGGCGGCCGCAACCACTCGCAGGGCCAGATCGACGTCGCCGGCATCGATGGCGAACGACACCGCCGCCAGCAGGTTCTCCCGTTCGGCGATCAGCCGTTGACCGGCTTCGATCTGGAGTGGGCCGCACATGTCCGTGAACGCCGCCATCTCGAACGCCACGAACTGCTCGGCGTGCACTCTGCGTCGTGAGTCGGTCTCGCCCAGCTCGGCCAGTCGCTCCTCGGCGTACTCCCGGATGCACTCGAGCAGTCGGTACCGGGTCCCGGTCGTGCCGTGCTCGGCGATGACGAGCGACTTGGCGACCAACGAGCGCAGTGCAGGGAACACCTCTCCGGCCGCAGTGGGGTCGTCGGCACCCACGGCCTCGGCCGACTCGAGGGACCACCCTCCGGCGAAGACGGCGAGGCGGGCGAGCAGCCGCTGCTCGGTCGGGGTGCAGAGCGCGTAGGACCAGTCGATGACAGCGCGCAGTGTCTGGTGCCGCTCCTCCGAGCGTCGACGGGTCTGGGTGAGCACCTCGAAGCGGTGGTCGAGCCGACGCACCAGCTCCGAGGGGGTCATCATCACCAGCTGGGCGGCGGCGAGCTCGATGGCCAACGGCATGCCGTCGAGGCGGCGACAGAGCTCGACGATCGCGGTTGCGTTGTCGGCGTCGACCACGAAGTCGGGATCGACCCGTCGGGCGCGGTCCACGAGGAGGGTGACCGCCTCGGAGGTGGCGACGAGGCCAAGGTCGGTGCTGTCCTCCGGGCCGGCGAGCGTCGGCACCACCAGGTCCTGCTCGCCGTCGACGCCGAGCCCCTCGCGGCTCGTGGCCAGCACCACGAGCTCGGGGCACTGTCGCTCGAGCACCTCCACCACTTCGGCGCAGGCGTCGACCAGGTGCTCGCAGTTGTCCATCACCATCAGGAGCTGACGGGTGCGGAGGAACTCGACGACGTCGTCCTCGACGGTCGGTCCGCCTGCAGCCCGGAGGCGGAACACCGACGCCACCGCGTCCCACACCCGTTCGGGGTCACGGACGGGGGCGAGCTCCACGATCCACGCGCCCTCGCGGAACGTCGGCTGCAGATCGGCGGCGACCTGCAGCGCGAGCCGGGTCTTGCCGACTCCGCCCACCCCGGTCAGCGTCACGACCCTTGCCTGCGTGAGGGCCTGGGTGACGCGCTGCTGCAGCTGGTCCCGAGCGACGTAGGTGCTGACCTGGAGCGGGAGGTTGCCGGGGAAGGCGTCCATCGACGACAGCGGCGGGAACTTGGCACGTAGGCCCGGCGCTCGCACCTCGAAGACGTGCTCGGGTTCGGTGAGGTCGCGCAGGCGGTGCTCGCCGAGGTCGACGAGGGCGACCGACGCGTCGAGCGCCGGCCCGGCCAGATTGGCGGTGGTCTGCGACGTCACCACCTGCCCACCGTGGGCCACCCCCATCAGGCGCGCCGCCCGGTTCACGGTCGGACCGAAGTAGTCGGCGCCACGCACCTCGGGGGTTCCGGTGTGCAGCCCCATGCGCACCCGGAGTGGCGTGTCGCCGTCGACCAGCAACTGGTCGATGGCGCGTTGCCCGTCGATGGCGGCCTCCACCGCCTCGGCGGCGATGGCGAATGCGGCCATCACGCCGTCGCCGGTCGACTTCACCAGGTAGCCGTCGTGGAGCCCGATGACGCCGGCCAGGGCCTCGTCGTGGCGGGCGAGGGCGCGCCGCATGGCGTCAGGATCCTCCTCCCACCGCCGGGTCGATCGCTCCAGGTCGGTGAAGAGGAAGGTGACGGTTCCCGTCGGCAGCTCATCCACCGGCATCCCCCAGCCGTTGGTGTGCCAGTGAACCACGTAACCACCGCGCTGTCCCCGGGGACAGCCCGATGCCGAAGCAGCCTTTGAGTAGGTTCACGGCCGTCAGAGGACGTTGTCGGCGGGTACAGGAGTGGACGTGGCGATCGATCCGGAGCTCGAGCCGATCCTGGGGATGCTCTTGGCGACTCCGAATCCGCCCGAAGCCAGCCTGGAGGACCTTCGGGCCTACGCGTCGGTGGCGAACCTGCCCGTCA
>DATDIY010000212.1:0-2479 GCA_036520815.1 Acidimicrobiales bacterium | reverse complement strand
GACGAGCTCCCCGACGTGATCGAGACGGTGCCGCGCGATCGCAAGGTCGCAGGATCTGCGCACGTCTGCTTCGAGGGCGTGGAGAGCGAGGCGCTGCTCTTCCTGCTCGAGAAGGCCGAGGTCTACGCCTCGGCGGCGTCGTCGTGCTCCAGCGGTGCCATGGAGAGCTCGCACGTGCTGGCGGCCATGGGCGTGGCTCCGGAGCTGCTCGGCGGATCGCTGCGGCTGTCGCTCGGCTGGTCGACCACCGACGCCGAGATCGACCATGCCCTGACCGCCATCCCTCCCGCCGTCGAGCGCCTCCGCTCGTTCGGGATCTAGGGCAGAGGGCTCGTCGTCGTGCAGGTGCTCGTCGCCATGTCCGGGGGCGTCGACTCGTCGGTCGCCGCCGCCCTGCTCGCCGAGGAGGGACACGAGGTCGTTGGGGTCACGCTGCGTCTGTGGGGCGGTGAGTCCGACTCGGGTTGTTGTTCGGTGAGCGACGTCGACGATGCCCGTCGGGTCGCCGACCAGCTCGGGGTCGAGCACCTCGTGTTCAACTTCGCCGACGACTTCACCACCCACGTGGTCGGGCCCTACGTCGACGACCACCTCGCTGGTCGCACCCCGAACCCGTGCATCGAGTGCAACCGCCACCTGAAGTTCGACCGGCTGCTCGTGCGGGCCCGCGCCCTCGGCTTCGATGCGGTGGCGACCGGTCACCACGCCCGCATCGAGCCGGTCGGTCCCGAGGGGCGTCGCCGGATCGTGCGCGGCGTCGATCCCCTCAAGGACCAGAGCTACGTGATCCACATGCTCGGTGAGGACGACCTGGCGCGGGTGCTGCTGCCGATCGGCTCCATGACCAAGGACGACGTGCGGGCCCGGGCGACGGCGCTCGGGCTGCGCACGGCCGACAAGCCCGACAGCCAGGACGTCTGCTTCATCACCCACTCCGGTGGGGGACGCCGGGCGTTCCTCGGCTCACGGATCCCGATGCGCCCGGGGCGGCTGGTCGATCGGAGCGGTAGCGAGGTCGGAGCCGTCGACGCCGTCGAGCTGGTGACCGTCGGCCAGCGCAAGGGCCTCGGTCTCGGCGGCGACGGCGCGCCGCGCTATGCGGTGGAGGTCGACATGGCCACCGCCACCGTCGTGGTCGGCGACGCCGCCGAGCTGATGGTGGAGGGCGAGCGGCTCGTCGGTATGGCGTGGGCCGACGACGAAGCTCGTCGGCAGGCGCTCGCCGGCGGCGGAATCACGGCGCAGTGCAGTGCCCACGGTGAGCCTGTCGACGTCGTCTCGGTCTCGCATGTCGGCGACCGGAGCGGCGCCCTCGAGGTGCGATGGCTCGAGCCGCAGCGCCGGGTCGCCCCCGGGCAGAGCATCGTGCTCTACGCCGGTGCCGCCGTCCTCGGCGGCGGCCTCGTCACCTGAGGTTGCGAAGGCGCGTCCCCGCTGTTCCCACCGGTGGGGGTCCGATGGTACGCTTGACTCATGAGTGGGACATACCAGGTCGTGATGGGAGACCGGGGTCGGATCGTGGTTCCCGTCGACGTGCGGGAGCAGGCCGGACTGGTCGAGGGCACGCCGTTGGTGTTGCTCGAGAGTCCCAGCGGACTGGTGCTTCTGACCCGGGAGCAACTCCGGGATCGCGTCCGGGGCGAGCTCGAGGGTCTCGATCTCGTGTCGGAGCTCCTCGCTGACCGTCGCCGGGCATCGGAGTTGGAGGACGCCTCGTGAGCGTGGTGCTCGACGCTTCCGCCCTCCTCGCCTTCGTGGGCGGCGAGCCGGGGACCGAGGTCGTCGAGGAGGCGCTTCTCGACGACGCCGCCTGCGGTGCCGCCAACTGGTCGGAGGTCGCCCAGAAGGTTCTTGCCGCCGGACGCGACTGGGACCTCGTGAGCGCTCTGCTCGCCAGCTACGGCGTTCGGATCGAGCCGGTGACCGCCGGCGATGCCGAATGGGCGGCTCGACGATGGGTCCGGGGCGAGGGGCTCTCGCTGGCGGATCGCCTCTGTCTGGCCGTCGCCGAGAGAGTCGACGGACCAGTGCTCACCGCTGACCGTTCGTGGGGCACCAAGGGCCGCATCCGCCAGATCCGTTGACGGGTCGCTCGCGCCAGCTTCCTACTCGGCCTCAGGCGCGACGCGGTCGAGGGAGGTCCGGGTGCGCAGCAACACGAGGCAGGCACCTGCCCACACCGCCACCAGCGCGATCCAGAGCGCGGCCTGGGCGATGATCGCCCCGCGGTCGGGGCCGGCGGAGCTGAAGACGACGCCGTTGTTCGGCGCGTAGTTGAACCAACCGCTCGACGGGCTGCGCTCCCACCACCACGCTCGCGCCGCGAAGCCCAGCACCACGTGCACCGCTCCGAGCGCGACGCACAGGATCACCTGCTGCCGACCGTTCATCCGCACCGTCGGAACTCTAGGACGGTGCACGTGCCGTAGGGCGGGGTCGTTGACGCTCAGCCGACCAGCAGGCGGCGGCGCTGGGCCTC
>DATDIY010000211.1:0-4574 GCA_036520815.1 Acidimicrobiales bacterium | reverse complement strand
GCCCCCCGCCGGTTGCGGGATCTCCAGGCGGGCGCACAGGCCGTTCCAGCGGTCACGGTCCTCGGCCAGGTCGATCGACTCGGGGCTGGTGCCCACCACGAGGTGCTCGGGCAGGCTGGCCGCCAGCTTGAGCGGCGTCTGCCCGCCGAGGCTCACGACGATCCCCACCGGCTTCTCGGCCTCGACGACGTTCATCACGTCCTCGTGGGTGAGGGGCTCGAAGTACAGGCGGTCGCTGGTGTCGTAGTCGGTCGACACGGTCTCAGGGTTGCAGTTGACCATGACGGTCTCGAAGCCGGCGTCGCGGAGGGCGAAGCTGGCGTGCACGCAGCAGTAGTCGAACTCGATGCCCTGGCCGATGCGGTTGGGTCCCGAGCCGAGGATCACGACCTTGGGGCGGTCGGATGGGGCGACCTCGTCGGTGTCCTCGTAGGTCGAGTAGTGGTAGGGCGTGCTGGCCTCGAACTCGGCGGAGCAGGTGTCAACCGTCTTGTAGGTGGGTACGACGCCGACCTCGGTGCGAGCCAGGCGCACGTCGGCCTCGTCGATTCCCCACAGCCACGCGAGCTGGGCGTCAGAGAAGCCGAGCCGCTTGGCCCGGCGCCACCCCGTCCGGGTCATGGCCGCGAACCCGACCTCGGCGAGGTGGGCCCGCTCCTCGGTGATGGCCAGCATCTGGTCGAGGAACCAGGGATCGACCCGGGTGGCCTCGTACACCTCATCGATGCTCTTGCCCCGCCGCATCACCGCCTCGAGCTGGAAGATGCGCTCGGGCGTGCCGACGCAGGCCTCGGCCAGCAGGTCGTCGAGGGGGATGTCGTCGTACTGGCTCTCGGCCGGGTCGCAGTTGAGGCCCAGGCGTCCCTGCTCCAACGAGCGCAGTCCCTTCTGCAGCGACTCGGGGAACGTGCGCCCGATGGCCATGACCTCGCCCACCGACTGCATCTGGGTGCCGAGCACGCCACTGGTGCCGGGGAACTTCTCGAACGCCCAGCGGGGGATCTTGGTGACGACGTAGTCGATCGTCGGCTCGAAGCTCGCCGGCGTCTTCTCGGTGATGTCGTTGGGGATCTCGTCGAGCGTGTAGCCCACCGCCAGGCGGGCGGCGATCTTGGCGATCGGGAAGCCGGTGGCCTTCGACGCCAGCGCGGAGGAGCGGCTCACGCGGGGGTTCATCTCGATGACGACCATGTGGCCGTCGGCCGGGTTCACCGCGAACTGCACGTTGGAGCCGCCGGTCTCGACGCCGACCCGGCGGATGACGGCGAAGGCGGCGTCGCGCATGAGCTGGTACTCGACGTCGGAGAGCGTCTGAGCGGGGGCGACGGTGATCGAGTCGCCGGTGTGGACACCCATGGGGTCGACGTTCTCGATCGAGCAGACGATGACGCAGTTGTCCGCCCGGTCGCGCATGACCTCGAGCTCGTACTCCTTCCACCCGGCGATCGACTTCTCGATGAGGATCTCCGTGATGGGGCTGGCATCGAGGCCGTGGGCGGCCTTGACCCGGAACTCGTCGATCTCCGAGGCGATGCCGGTGCCTCGGCCGCCGAGGATGTAGGCCGGGCGGATCACGACCGGCAGGCCGATGCGCTCGGCGATCTCGACCGCTTCCTCGACGGTGTGGGCGGTGGCCGACGGTGGGGCGTCGAGCCCGATCTCGGCCATGGCCTGCTTGAACAGCTCGCGGTCTTCGGCGGTGGCGATGGCGGTGGCATCGGCGCCGATCAACTCGACGCCGTGACGGTCGAGGGCGCCGTTCTCGACCAGCTCCATGGCGAGGTTGAGCGCGGTCTGTCCGCCGAGGGTGGGGAGCAGGGCGTCGGGCCGCTCTCGCTCGATGATGCGTTCGAGCACCTCGGCGGTGAGGGGCTCGATGTAGGTGGCGTCGGCGAAGTCCGGATCAGTCATGATCGTCGCCGGGTTCGAGTTGGCGAGGATGACCCGGTAGCCCTCCTCACGGAGGACCCGGCACGCCTGGGTGCCGGAGTAGTCGAACTCGCAGGCCTGGCCGATCACGATCGGACCGGAGCCGATGAGCAAGATGGAGGCGATGTCGTCGCGGCGCGGCACTAGCGAAGTCCCTTCGAGGGGTTGTTCGGAGACGCGGTGTCCATGAGCTCGTCGAACAGCTCGAACAGATAGGCGGCATCGTGCGGGCCCGGGCCCGCCTCCGGGTGGTACTGCACGCTGAAGGCCGGTACATCGAGGCAGCGGAGGCCCTCGACCACCCCGTCGTTGAGGTTGCGATGGGTGACCTCGACGGAGGCCGAGACCGAGCCGTCGTCGACGGCGTAGTTGTGGTTCTGGCTGGTGATCTCGACGGTGCCGGTCTCGAGGCGCCGCACCGGATGGTTGCCGCCGTGGTGGCCGAAGGGCAGCTTGTACGTCGCGGCGCCGAGGGCGGTGGCGAGGAGCTGGTGGCCGAGGCAGATGCCGAACACCGGCACCTCGCCGAGCAGCGCGTCGATGGTCTCAGGCATTCCGGCGACCACCGAGGGGTCGCCGGGGCCGTTGGAGAGGAACACGCCGTCGGGCTGACGGGCGAGCACGTCCGCCGCTGGGGTGTCGACCGGCACCACCTCGACGGTGGCGATCCCCGACAGGTGGCGCAGGATCGTCGTCTTGATGCCGAGGTCGTAGGCGACGACCCGCTTGGGGGTTCGGCCCTCCGGCCCTGCGAAGGCCACGGTGTAGGGCTCCGTGCAGGACACCAGGCGCACCAGGTCGACGCCGTCGGTGCCCGGCTCGGTGGTGGCGGCCGCCTTGAGGGTGGACTCGTCGGCCGTGCCGAACGCCCCGGGCATGGCACCGGTGTCGCGGATGTGGCGGGTGAGGCGGCGGGTGTCGATGCCGGCGATGCCGGGGACGTTCGTGGCCCGGAGGAAGCCGTCCAGGTCGCCGTCGGCGCGCCAGTTGCTCCGGCGACGAGCCAGGTCACGGACGATGACGCCCCGGGCGAAGGGGCGCCGACTCTCGTCGTCGAGCGGCGTGACGCCGTAGTTGCCGATGTGGGGATAGGTGAAGGTGATGATCTGCCCGGCGTAGGACGGGTCGGTGATGATCTCCTGGTATCCGGTGAGGGCGGTGTTGAACACGACCTCACCCGAGGCGACGCCACCGGCGGGGTCGGCACCGATGGCCTCGCCCTCGAAGGTGGTGCCGTCGGCGAGGATCAGGAGGGCTTCGCGGATGGTGCTCATCGCTGCGCCTCCCCGTCGAGCACGGTGGGTTCACCCATGCGGATCGTGTGACGGACCTTCCCCCGCACCGTGCGCCCGGCGTAGGGCGTGTTGCGCGAGCGGCTGGCCAGCCTCGCCGGATCGACCGTCCACTCCTCCGACGGGTCGAACACAACGATGTTTGCCGGCTCACCTTCGGCGATCGGACGACCCTGGGTGTCGGCCATGCCGGCGATGTCGGCTGGCCGCCACGACATGGCCGCCAGCACGTCCTCCAGGGGCAGCACGCCCGGCTCGACCAGCTCGGTGAGGGCGAGCGCCAGGGCGGTCTCGAGCCCGAGCATCCCGCAGGGGGCGTGGTCGAACGGCGCCTCCTTCACCTCCTGGGTGTGAGGGGCGTGGTCGGTGGCGATGGCGTCGATGGTGCCGTCGGCCAGCCCCGCCTTCACCGCGGCGACGTCCTCCGCGGTGCGCAGCGGTGGGTTCACCTTGAACACAGGGTCGTAGGAGGCGACTTCGGCGTGGGTGAGGGTGAAGTGGTGCGGGGTCGCCTCCGAGGTGACGGGCAGACCCTTGGCCTTGGCCTGGCGCACCAGCTCGACGGCGCCGGCCGTGGAGAGGTGCTGGAAGTGCACGCGGGCACCGGTGAGACGGGCCAGGGCGATGTCGCGGAAGACCATCAGCTCCTCGGCCTCGGGCGGGACGCCGGGGATGCCGAGCCGGCTCGACCACTCCCCTTCGTGCATGTGGCCGCCCTCCGACAGGGCCTCGACCTCGCAGTGCTGGGCGAGGGTGACCGGGCCGGGAAGCCCGCTGGCGTACTCGAGGGCCCGGCGCATCAGGCGGTCGTCCTGCACGCCACTGCCGTCGTCGGTGAAGACCCGAACGCCCATCTGGGCCATCTCACCCATCGGCGACAAGGCCGCGCCCTCCCGGCCGACGGTGATCGCCCCCGAGACGTGGACGTCACACAGCCCGGCCGCCTGTCCGGCGTCGAGGATCTGTCGCACCACCGCCGCCGAGTCGATGGCCGGCTCGGTGTTGGGCATGGCGAGCACGGCCGTGTAGCCGCCGAGGGCGGCGGCCCGGCTTCCGGTCTCCACCGTCTCGGCTTCCTCGCGACCCGGCTCGCGCAGGTGGGTGTGGATGTCGACCAGGCCGGGGGCGACCACGCACCCGGCCGCATCGAGCTCTCGGGCACCCTCGAGGCCGAGAGCCCCGAGATCGAGGTCGGTTCCCACGGCGACGATCGTGCCGTCGGGGCCGACGGCGACGTCGGCTCCCCGCTCGCCGGTCCGGTCGACCACCCGACCGCCTCGGATCACCAGTCCCTCTGCCACAGCTCCCTTTCGTCCCTCGTCGTGTTCGATCTCGTCGTTCTGGTGCGCGAAT
>DATDIY010000210.1:0-3105 GCA_036520815.1 Acidimicrobiales bacterium | reverse complement strand
CGCCGCCGCTGAGGCTCTCAGCGAGACGGCGTGTGGGTGAAGCGGCGCGCGGCCAGAGCGGCGAACACCACCGTGATGCCCACTGCCCAGGCGATCGAGATCCACAGGTCCGAGCCGGGGTCGGTTCCGTTGTAGAGGTCGCGAGCGGCGGACGTCAGCGTGCTGAACGGGTTCCAGCCGGCGAACCACTCGAAGGCGGGGGGCATGTTGGCCGGGTCGACGAAGGCGGAGGAGATGAAGGTGAGCGGGAACATCCAGATGAAGCCGGCCGAGGACGCGGCCTCGGCCGAGCCGACCGAGAGGCCGATCCACGCCTGGATCCAGGAGAACGCGTACCCGAACGCGAGTAGGAGGGCGGTGGCGGCGAGGGCCTGGCCGAGGGTGCCCTCGACGCGGAAGCCGACCAGGTAGCCGACGGCGAACATGACGACGAACGTCGCCACGTTGCGGCACAGGTCCGAAAGCGTGCGGCCCACGAGGACCGCAGGTTGGTACATCGGCAGCGAACGGAGCCGGTCGATGAGGCCCGAGTGGAGGTCCTCCGCCATCCCCACCCCGGTGAAGTTCGAGCCGAACAGCACCGACTGGGCGAACACGCTGGGGATCATGTACTGCAGGTAGTCGGGGTAGCCGGGGACCACGATCGACTCGCCGAAGACGTAGGCGAACAGGACCACGAACATGATCGGCTGCAGGACGGAGAACACCAGCAGGTAGAGGTTCCGCGGCATCGCCCGGAGGTGGCGCACGGCCTCCGTCCAGCAGTCGCGCCCCGCCCAGATCATCCCGGATCCGTGGGGTCGGACGGCCGTGGGCCCCGGCGGGCGTCGAGCTGCTGCAGCGTCAGTTCCACTTCGGCGTCGGATGCGGGCCGCACCCCGGTCGTGCGGGCGTGCTCGCCGAGCAGTCGGAGGATCTCGTCGGCCTTGTCGAACCCCTCGCCCGGGTCAGGAGCTGGCGGGGCCGCGGCCGCTGGCTCCACCGGGGCCCGGTCGTCGGTCGGGCCCGGGTCGTCGTCCGACGCGACGTGGCCGGTGAGCTGGAGGAACACGTCGTCGAGCGTCGGGCGCCGCACCATGACGTCGTCGGTCTCGATGCCGGCGTGGTCGAGCAGTCGCACCACCGTTGGCACCACCGCGTGGGTGTCGACGAGCGCCACGGTGACGGTCCGCCCCGCCCGGTCGAGCTGCTCGGTGCCGGCGGTGACGAGGCGCTCGCGCACCAGGGTGGCGAAGGCCCGATCGAGGTCGGCGGCGCGGGTGACGGTGACCGCCAGCCGGTCGCCGCCGATCCGGGCCTTTAGCTCGTCGACGGTGCCGTCGGCGATCACGCTGCCCCGGTCGAGCACCACGATCGAGTCGGCCAGCCGCTCCGCCTCCTCGAGGTACTGGGTGGTGAGCAGCGTCGTCGTGCCGTCGGCGACCAACTCCTCGATGAGGGTCCACATCGACAGCCGGCCGCGTGGATCGAGGCCCGTGGTCGGCTCGTCGAGGAAGAGCACCGCCGGCTCGGCGACCAGGCTCATGGCGATGTCGAGGCGGCGGCGCATGCCCCCCGAGTAGCCCCCCGCCAGCCGGTCGGCGGCGTCGCCGAGGTCGAAACGATCGAGGAGCTCGCCGCTGCGGCGTCGGGCGTCTCGTCGGCCGAGGTGGGACAGCCGGGCGACGTGCTCGATGTTCTCGCGACCAGTGAGACGTTCGTCGACGGCGGCGTACTGCCCGGTCAGGCCGATCCGCGAACGGACCCGACCCGGATCGGCCATCACGTCGATGCCATCGACCATCGCCCGCCCGCCGTCGGCCGCCAGGAGGGTCGAGAGGATCCGTACCGTCGTGGTCTTCCCCGAACCGTTCGGTCCGAGCAGCCCGAGCACGGTCGCCGGCTCGACGGCCAGGTCGACGCCGCGGAGGGCCTGCGTCGCACCGAAGCGCTTGGTGAGGCCTTCGACCTCGACAGCGTGCACGGTCCTGGACGCTACTCAGGGTCGGGTGGGGCGTCCCTCCGACGGTGCGGATCGCCGACCAAGCAGGGCCGCCAGGTGGTTCACTGGACGGATGCGGGGGAGCACCCCGCCGGCGCCCCCGAACGGTGCGGCGCCCGTGAGAAGGGAGCGACCGTGGTCGCACTGATCATCGTCATCGTGCTGGTGGTGCTGCTCGTCGGTGTCGTATGGCTGGCGTACAACGGCATCGTCAAGGCACGCAACCAGGTCGACAACGGCTGGTCGCAGATCGACGTGCAGATCAAGCGCCGGGCCGACCTCATCCCGAACCTGGTCGAGACCGTCAAGGGCTACGCCGCCCACGAGCGTCAGACGCTCGAGGCGGTCATCTCGGCCCGCAGCGCCAGCGTGAGCGCCAACACGCCGGCCGAGGCGGCCGCCGCCGAGGGCCCCATCACCGAGGCGCTGGGTCGGCTGTTCGCCCTGCAGGAGCAGTACCCGAACCTCAAGGCCGACGTGAACTTCCAGCAGCTGCAGCAGGAGATCACCTCGACCGAGGACCGCATCGCCTATGCGCGGCAGTTCTACAACGACTCGGTGATGAACTTCCACAACAAGATCGACACGTTCCCGGGTGTGGTGGTGGCCAAGATCGGCAACTTCCCCCGCCGGGAGCTGTTCGAAGCGGACGAGGCCGACCGGGCCGTCCCGCGGGTCGAGTTCTGACCAGCCCCGCGCTCCTCCAACCACCGCTCCGAACCTTCCTGCGATGAGCGACGCAACCGGCTTCATCACCTCCCAGCGGAACAACCGCCGGGCGAGCCTGGTGATCCTCGCCGGCACCTTCCTGCTGCTGTTCGTCGTGGTGAACGCGCTGGTCTTCGTCGTCGGGGGGTTCACCAGCCAGGACTGCGAACCGGTCCGCTCGCCGGGGTTCGGCGCCGCCCAGGAGACCTGCACCCGCAACTTCCAGTTCCAGCCCGTCGTGATCGGCATCGTCGCCGTGCTCGTGGTGGGCTACCTGGTGTTCGCCTGGTTGGCGTCGGGGCGAGCGGCGCTCACGATGGTGCACGCCCGGCCGGCCGAGGGCCCGGAGTTCGCCGAGCTGCGCAGCCTCGTCGAGCAGATGGCGATCGCCTCGGGCCTTCCGATGCCGAAGGTCT
>DATDIY010000209.1:0-3206 GCA_036520815.1 Acidimicrobiales bacterium | reverse complement strand
TGAGCAATAAGTCCTGGTAGAGCCACTGCTGCCTAGTCTGGGCTGGCTTACCAGGAGGGGGGCGGGGGTTCGAGTCCCTCAGCGCCCACTGAGTCAGCCCTGCCGGTGTGGGGCCGCTGCCGATGTTCGCCGCCGGATGTGTCGGACGATCGGCGATCGTCCGACACACAGGTCGATGGTCCCGGTCGTGACGATCAGGGGCGCAGGACGCGGCCGCCGTCCATGTTGAAGGTGTCGCCGGTGATGTAGCGGGAGCCCTCGGATGCGAGGAAGACGGCCAGCGAACCGAGGTCCTTCTCCGGGTCGCCCAGGCGACCCATCGGGATGTTGGCAATCGAGTTCTTGTAGTGCTCGGGGTGCGCGTCGAAGAACTCCTTGGAACCCTCGGTGAGGGAGCCGGGGATGATGGTGTTGACCGAGATGCCGTCCTTGCCCCACTCGCGTGCCGCCGTGCGGGTCAGGGCGCGGATGGCCTCCTTGGCGGCGTTGTAGGGGAGCATCCCCCAGTTGCCGAGGAGGCCGGCCTGCGAGGCGAAGTTCACCACCGCGCCATGCGACTCCTTCAGGTACGGGTAGGCGGCCTTCATGTAGCGGAACGAGGCCAGGAAGCCGGTGTCGATGCCGACCATGATGGTCTCGATCGTGTGGTCCTGGACCTCCAGGTCGCCCACCGACGCCTGGGCGCAGTTGATCACCAGGTCGATGCGACCGAAGGCGTCGACCGTCTTCTGCACGGCGTTGCTGACGGCGTCATCGTTGGTGCCGTCCGCCACCACCTCGAGGTGGCGCGACCCCTCGATCGTGTCGAAGAAGGCGCCGGTCTCCTTCAGCGTGTCCTCGAGGATGTCCGTGACCGTCACCGCCATGCCCGCCTTGATGAGCGCGGTGGCCATGCCCTTGCCGATGCCGCGTGCGCCACCGGTGACGATCCCCGCCTTGCCGGTCAGGTCGATTCCCATGTCTGTGTCCCCCATGTGTCGTTCGAGCAGGACGAGCGTAGGCGACGCGCCAGAACCAAATCACTGTTCCCCTTCCCCGACGCTCCACCACCTCGGCTCCCGATGGCGGGCGCCGGTGGATCGCGGCAGGCTCCCGGTATGACGAACGCCACCTTCGGAGCGGACACCACCACCGACGAGGTCCTGGCCGGCCTCGACCTCTCGGGCACGACAGTGCTCGTCACCGGCGGCTCAGGGGGGCTGGGGGCGGAGACGGTTCGGGCCCTGTCGTCCCACGGCGCACGGGTGATCGCCACCGCCCGGGACACGGCGAAGGCTGGCAAGGCCCTGGCCGAGATCGGGGTCGACGTCGGTGGTGCCGTCTCCGTCGAGGAGCTCGACCTGGCGTCGCTGGCCTCGGTGCGAGCCGCGGCCGACCGGATCAACGACCGGTACGACGAGCTCCAGCTGTTGATCGCCAACGCCGGCGTGATGGCCTGCCCGCAGGGCACGACGGCCGACGGGTTCGAGACCCAGTTCGGCACCAACCATCTCGGCCACTTCGTGTTCGTCAACCGGGTGCTGCCGTTGCTCGTCGCCGGAGCACCCAGCCGGATCGTGATGCTCACCTCCGCCGGCCACCGCTTCGGCGACATCGACCTCGACGATCCGAACTTCGAGCGGTCGCCCTACACGCCGTTCGACAGCTACCACCGGGCCAAGACGGCCAACATCTTGTTCGCGATGGAGGCCGACCGTCGCTGGCGGGATCTCGGTGTGCGGGCCTGCGCCGTGCACCCGGGAACCATCGACGACACCGACATCCAGCGCCATCTCGACCAGGCCACCATCGACGTGATGCTCGCCCACCGCATCCACACCAAGACGATCCCGGCGGGAGCGGCGACCTCCGTGTGGGCAGGGGTCGTTCTCCCAGCGGACGAGATGGGCGGCGGCTACGCCGAGGACTGCCACCTCTCCCCGGTGTCGGACATCGACCCGATGACCCCTGAGGGACGCACCGGTGTGCGTTCCTACGCGGTGGACCCCGAACGGTCGGCTGCGTTGTGGACCCTGTCCGAGGAGATGGTGGGCGAGCGCTTCGAGGCCTGAGCCCGCTCAGTCGGGCCAGTCCGCCAAGGTCGGCATCCTGAACATCTCGTCGCGAGCGAGGCGCGTATAGGCCTCGAGCCCCGCCAGCGACACCAGACCCTCGACCTGGCTGGCCTGCGCCCGCAGCGCCCGGACCTTGCGGGCCGCCAGTTCGTCGTCGCACACGAACCACAGCGCGAGCTGGTCCGCCGGCGTCGTCGGTGGCGGATCGTCGGTCATCATCACGTGCTCCACCGGCACGTACGCCGACAGCGCCGTCAACCACTCCGGCGTCATCACCGCGTAGAGCAACGTGATCGCCGCGTCGCTGCGCCGAACGGCCCTGGTGGTCCACCGACTCACCGCGATGTGATCGTCGTGGTAGGTCTGGCCGTCGGGGCCGAAGGTGAGCACGGTGTCGGGACGCACCTCTTCCATGAGGCTCGACAGCCGGACGACCGGCTCCTCGTCGTCGACGAACACACAACCCCCATCGGGGTACTCGAGCCAGTGGTGCTCGGTGACGCCGAGCTCGGCGAGGCACGCCTTCATCTCGGCCGTTCGGACGGCCGCTCGCTCCTCGACGGTGCGCGGATCGTCGTCACCAAAGCCGAGCTCGCCTCTCGTGGCCGTCACGCACACGACCCGGCGCCCGGCGTCGGCCGCCAGGGCCATCAATCCACCCGCGAGATATGCCTCGTCATCGGGATGGGCGAACACCGCCAGGATCGTGCCGAGGTCACCATCGTGCGATGTCTGGCCCATCGAGAGAACTCCCGCGCCCGGACGGTGGACCGGACGTCGCGCACGACACCAGCCCGACAGGACTCGGGCAATCATGGCTAGCGTCCGGGGCGATGTCGAACGAACAGCCCGACGAGCCGCTCTCCCTCGAGACCGGCTTCGTGCGCGTCGACGATCAACCAGACCCCGAGTTCCTGCTGACCACGATGGACCAGACCTCCCAGTGGCCGGCGATCATCGCCCTGCGGGCGTTCGAGGCCGAGCACCTGGCCCTCGGCGCCGGGGACTCGCTGCTCGACGTCGGCTGTGGCCGCGGTGAGGTGGCGTGTGCACTGGCGTCGCTCGTGGGACCCGAAGGTCGAGTCGTCGGTGTCGATGAGCCCGAGCCGCCCCCCGGGACGCAGCACCCGAACCAGCTCGGCGACCGCCGCG
>DATDIY010000208.1:0-12064 GCA_036520815.1 Acidimicrobiales bacterium | reverse complement strand
GCTGGATGTCGTGTGGGTGCAACCCGATCGTGGGCTCATCGAACACGTACGTCACATCCGTGAGTGCCGATCCCAGGTGACGAATCATCTTCGTTCGCTGCGCCTCGCCACCCGAGAGCGTGCCCGACGGCCGGTCGAGCGAGAGGTAGCCCAGCCCGATCTCGACGAACGAGTCGAGGGTCTCCCGCAGCGACTGGACCAGCGGCGCCACCGATGGTTCGTCGATCTCGCGGATCCAGTCGGCGAGGTCACGGATCTCCATGGCGCAGAGCTCGGCGATGTTGCGGCCCTCGATCTTCGACGACCGGGCCAGCTCGCTGAGGCGGGTGCCGGCGCACTCGGGACAGGTGGTGAAGGTGACCGCCCGCTCGACGAAGGCCCGGATGTGCGGCTGGAGGGCGTCGACGTCCTTCGAGAGGTACGACTTCTGGATCTGGGGGATCAGCCCGGCATAGGTCAGGTTGATCCCTTCCACCTTGATCTTGGTGGGCTCCTTGTGGACAAGGTCCTGGAGCTCCTTCTTGGTGAACCTCTTGATCGGCTTGTCGGGATCGAAGTAGCCGCAACCCCGGTAGATGCGGCCGTACCAGCCGTCCATGCTGTAGCCGGGGATCGTGATGGCGCCCTCGTTGAGCGACTTGGTGTCGTCGTAGAGCTGGGTGAGGTCGATGTCGTTGACCGCTCCCCGGCCCTCACATCGCGGGCACATGCCGCCGGTGATGCTGAAGCTCCGCTTCTCCCTGGTCTTCTCGCCGCCCTTCTCGATGGTGACCGCCCCCGAGCCGGAGATGGAGGCGACGTTGAACGAGAACGCCTGCGGTGACCCGATCTGGGGCGTGCCCAGCCGGCTGAACAGGATGCGCAGCATGGCGTTGGCGTCGGTGGCGGTGCCGACCGTGGACCGCGGATCGGTGCCCATCCGCTCCTGGTCGACGATGATCGCTGTCGTCAGGCCGTCGAGCACGTCGACCTCGGGCCGGGCCATGCTGGGCATGAACCCCTGCACGAAGGCGCTGTAGGTCTCGTTGATCAGCCGTTGCGACTCCGCCGCGATCGTGCCGAACACCAGAGAGCTCTTGCCCGAGCCGGAGACGCCGGTGAACACCGTCAGCCGGCGTTTCGGGAGCTCGACGCTGACGTCCTTGAGGTTGTTCACTCGCGCCCCGGTGACACGGATCATCTCGTGGCTGTCGGCGGCGTGGGGTGACGGGGTCGTCGCCGGGCGAGTCCTGGCGGCCTTGCTCATCGGTTCTCCATCTGCTGGGCGCGTGGTCGAGCAGGGACGGTCAGCGGACTTCGTTGATACGGATCATGTTCCCCGCAGGGTCCCGCACCGCGCAGTCGCGGACGCCGTAGGGCTGCTCGGTCGGTTCCTGCATGATCTCGGCGCCGCGGGCCTGGACCTGCTCGAAGGTGGCGTCGAGGTCGTCGGTCGCCAGGTTCATCATGGCGAAGGTGCCCTTGGCCATCATCTCGGTGATCATCCGGGTCTCGTCCTCGGTGACACCCGGGTCGGCGCCGGGCGGGTACAGCACGACCGAGGTTCCGGGCTGGTTGGGCGGACCCATGGTCAGCCACCGCATCCCCTCGTAGCCGACGTCGTTGCGCAGCTCGAACCCGAGGGCGTCGCGGTAGAACGCCAGCGCGGCCTCGGGATCGTTCTGTGGGAGCATGGCCTGGTAGATGGTGATGTTCATGGCGGTCACGCTAAGGACGCACCGCCGAACGTGCTTCTCGATTCCTGATCGGTCTGGTGACGCGCTTCTCGACGCAGGAGGGCATCCCCGCCGTGGCCGTCGACGCCTCGCTCCGGTAGGCGCTGGGCGTCTGCCCGACGAGCTCGGTGAACCGGGTGCTGAAGGTGCCGAGCGACGAGCACCCGACCGCGAAGCACACCTCGGTGACGCTCAGGTCCCCCCGGCGCAACAGGGCCATCGCCCGCTCGATGCGCCGGGTCATCAGGTAGCTGTAGGGCGACTCGCCGTACGCGGCACGGAACTTCCGTGAGAAGTGCCCTGGCGACATGTGCGCGTCGCGGGCGAGCGCCGGCACGTCGAGGGGCTGGGCGTAGTCGCGGTCCATCCGGTCGCGTGCTCGCCGCAGCTGTGTCAGGTCGTGGAAGTGGTCGGGTGAAGCGCGTCCACTGGTCACGTCGGGAGAGGCTACGGCGGCGGCGCCGTCGAGCGGCGCTCCCCCAGCCGCCAGTCCCCCGTTTGCACGTTCGCCACTCCATCAGTGTGCGGATAGCGTGACGACCCTATGTCTCGCAGGATCGACGTCGAACTCACCAGCAATCGAGAGGACGGCACCTGGACCTGGCGAGCCGCCGGGGCCAAGCAGCCGAAGGGGGACCTCGAAGGTGCCCTCCTCTACGAGGGCGCCAAGGTCGGTGACGTCGTGCGCGCCGATGCCGACTTCCTCATGGACGGCATCGTCATCACCGCCGTGCTGCCCCCGAAGGGCGCCCGCAAGGAACCCGAGCGCCTCGAGATCCTCGGTCCTCCTCGTCGGGACGACCAACTGGTCACCACCCAGCTGGCCCCGAAGGGCCGTGGGTCGCGCGACGGGGATCGTCGTCCCCGCCGTGAAGGGGGCCGTGACGGTGGCCGCGAAGGCGGACGCGAGAGTCGGCCCGGTGGCGAGCGGGCGCGTGGGCCTCGCCGCGAGGGTGACGGCCCGGGTGGTGATCGCGAGCGCCGAGCCCGGCCGCCTCGCCCGACCCGGCCGGCCCCCGAACCCAAGCCCAAGCCGAAGCGCCTCCGCGCCGCCCGCACGCATCGCAACGAGGTGCTGGCCTCGCTCCCGGAGGAGCAGAAGCCGGTGGCCGAGCAGGTCCTTCGCGGCGGGATACCGGCGGTCCGCCAAGCCGTCGAGAAGCAGAACGAGACCAACAAGGCCGAGGGAAAGCCGGAGATAAGCAGCGGGCCCCTGCTGACCCTGGCCGAGCAGCTGATGCCGGCGCTGCGCACCGCCGAGTGGCGCGACAAGGCCGAAGCGGCACTCGCCGACATCGACGAGCTCGACCTCCGCGACCTGCGCTCGGTGGTGGTGGCCTCCGATGTTGCGGCCCGAACCGAGGAGACGCGCGAGCTCGCCGAGAAGCTCCGCGTGGCGCTGGCCCACCGGGTCGACGCCGAGCACGCCGCCTGGCTCGCCGAGATCGACGAGACCCTTTCGGGGGGCCGGGTCGTCCGGGCCCTGCGAGTGAGCTCCCGCCCGCCCAAGGCCGGGGCCCCGTTCCCTCCCGAGCTGGCGGCGCGCCTGGCCGATGAGACTGCCAAGGCCCTCACCCCCGACACCGGCGCCGATCGCTACGCCACGGTGCTCGACGCGCTCGCCTACTCCCCCGTCCGGGGCCAGGTCACTCCGCAGGGCATCCCGGCGGAGCCGTCCGACGAGCTGCTCGCCGCCGTCCGCAAGCTCGCGTCGCGCGTGCCCACCATCGCCGCCCTCTTCGGTGTCGAGGCACCGGCGACGCCGGCCCGATCCGGACGGGGACGACCGAAGGGCAAGGGCAAGGGCCCCGGTCGGGTACCTCCCCCCGGCGCTCCCCCGGCTGCGCCCGCAGCGGACGCCGCCGCCCCCGCAGTCGATCCGGGTCCCGAGGAGCCCACGCCCGAGGCAGTCGTCGCTGAGGCGGAGATTCCGGACACTCCCGGCGCTCCCGAGGACACCGTTCCGGACGCAGCCGCGGCCGAGGTCGCCGCTCCCGGGGCACCGCCGGCCGAGGAACCGGCAACCGAGGAACCCATCGCCGACGCGTCCGAGCCGGAGACGACTCCCGTCCCGGCGGAGCTCGTCGAGGAGCCGGCGCCGACCGCCGACGACGCCTGAGGCGCGGCGAGCCTGCCGCCCGCGTCGGCCTAGGTGCGAGAGCGCGACAGCCGGCCGAGGTAGGCGCCGCTGCTGGGGTCCTGGTCCCAGCGGGCCCCGCACGCGGCGCACTCGCAGGAGTCGAGCCGCAGGGTGCCGAGGTACATCCGCTCGACCTCGTAGGCGGTGCAGAACGGACACGTCAGGTGCCCGGCGTCACCGTCGTCGTGGCTCGTTCCCATCGCCGGGCGAGGGTACCGCCACCGCTGGGCCCATCGGTGTACCCCCTGCCCCTCGGTCGCTCAGGTGATGGTGGCGAGGATCCCGTTGTCGTGGAGGAACTCGGCCAACCCGTCGACCAGGCGGAGGTCGCCCACGTCGGCCAGCGGGACCCACCGAACCTCGGCGGCGTCGTCGCCGGCGACGGGGGCGCCGTGCTCGAGGACGGTGGAGACGAAGTCGAGGATCACGAAGTGGTACTCGTCGTCGAGGTGCTCGACCCAACCGAGCAGCTCGCCGCAGACGCACTCGAGACCGGTCTCCTCGGCCACCTCCCGCACGACGGCCTCGGCGAGGGTCTCCCCCCACTCGACCCGCCCGCCCGGCACCGACCACTCCCCCGCCGCGGGGCCGTGACCCCGCCGCACGAGCAACAGCGTGCCGTCGTGCACGACGATCGCCCCGACGCAGGTCTCCGGCCGGGGCGTCATGGGAGGTCCCGGTGCACGACCAGGGCCCGGGCCCGCAGCCCGAAGGTCTCGAAGAAGTTCTTGGTCTCGCGGGCCCCGGGCAGCACGACCGCGTCGAGGCCCACCGCGCCCCGCTCGGTCGCCCACGCCACGATCGCGGCGAGCAGCGCCTCCCCCACGCCGACCGTACGGGCCTGCGGCTCGGTGTAGAGGTCGTCGATCACCGCCAACCGACCGCCGTCGGCGATGTCGTCGAGGTGGGTGACGGCGTACCCCACCACGGCGCCGTCGACCGTGCCGCACAGCACGAGTGTGTCGTGGTCGGCCAGGGCGTGGGCGAGATCGTCGACGTACGGGGCGCGCCGTCCGAGGGTGCGGGCCCACATGGCACCGCCCCGCTCGGCGGTGAGCTCGGCGACGGCCTCGCCGGCCAGGCGCTCGAGGTCGGGCAGATCCTCCGCTGTCGCCGGTCGGGCGCCTTCCATGGGTGGGGGTGCCCTACCCCAGGCCGTCCTGGAGCTGAGCGATGCGGTTGAGGATCGTCTTGCGGTGCCGGTGGCCGTGCTCGTAGCGCAGCACGGCGTCGAGCTCGGCCGGGGTGAGCCCGTCGAGTCGGGGCACCACCTGCGAGGCCGAGAGGTTGTCGTAGTCCGGGATGGCCAGGGCCGCAGACTCGGCAGGGTCGGCCACCACGACGGTGTCCGATGCCGGCACGTCGTCGACCAGCCACACGTCGTCGACGATGTCGATCAGCTCGGGCTCCTCGACGGGTTCGAGGTCGTCGGCCGCAGCGTCATCGGTGGGCTGGGGTGACCGATGACCGGGCTCGGGCTCGGGTTCCGCACTGGATCCTGGCGCCGCCTCCGGCTCGGGTGAGGCCACGCCGAGGCGGGTGAGCACGTCGACGGCGTGCTCCTGAGCCTGGGCGACCACGCCCTGCACCTTGGTGCTGCCCCAGGTGACGGCGAACTCGCCCACCATGCGGGCCACGGTGGCCTGCTGGCGGCCCTTCTGGGCCAGCTCGGGGATCACTCGGCTGGCGTCGGTCACGAACCCGAGCGGGGCGAAGACGCACAGATCGAGCAGACGCTCGACCGGGTCCTGTCCGGCGTCGGGCTCGTCGGTCGCCACCGCTACTTGACCCTCGTCTCGAGCTTCTCGATCGCGGGGCAGATCTCCTCACCGACGGGGCAGGTCATGTGCCCGGGAGGGCCGAACTGGCCGGGGTTCACGAGGAGGAAGCATCCGGTGCACATGAACTCGTTGGCCTTCTTCGGGGTGACGCCTTCGGCGACCTCGCCCGCCGTGCGGGGTTCGGGAACGACCTCTTCGTCGTCGTCCTCGTCCTCCTCGGCCGCCGCGATGCGGTCCTTCAGGATGGTGTCGAGGTCGGCTTCGACGTCGTCGGGGTCGAGCTCGTCGTCCTCGTCCTCCTCCTCGCGCTTGGTCCGGACCGGAGGGGCTTCCTCCTCCTCGACCGCGTCCGCCGCCACGACGACGGCGTCGGCGTCGGCATCGGCGTCGAGGGTCTCGCCCGCCTCGTCGCCATCAGCGACGACGTCGATCTCGTCGTCCCCGAGCTCCTCGTCGTCGAGGTCTTCGCCGAGGACAGCCTCGTCGAAGTCCTCGTCGTCGATCGGTTCGTCGTCAGCCATGGTGTCCTCGGTGTCGTCGCCGGCGGAACATCAGCCGGCGGTGGTGCGGCGGATGATAGGCAGGTTCGCGGGTCCGCTTTCTACCCGCTCCGCACCCGTCGCGCCTACCCGTCCGGAAGATCGGGCCCAGGCACGCTGCGGGGAGCCCGTCAGCGGTGCAATCGCCGGCTCTCCGCCCGCCGTTCGGCCTGAAGCCGTTCGAGCTCGGGCTCGGCGGTGTGATCGACGAACCGCATCATCTCCGCGATCGCCGGGTGCCCGGCTTCCTCGGCGATGAGACGGTGCATCTCCTGGCCGACCAGGCGATATGCCGGATGGCCCTGCGGGGTGGTGCGCAGCTCGATGAGGTGCATGGCCTCCCGCGCGTTCATCTGCATCACGAACCGCACCCGGTAGGCGAGTGACACGGCGTAGGAGGCATCGGCGGGGAACGGCTCCGAGAGCGCTTCGTAGAGCTCCGCCGAGCGGGTCATGGCGGCGTCGAACCGATCGGTCATACCAGCGGCGTCGACCGCCTCGGGTCGGGTGTAGCCATGGTGCGGCGTGAGGCGCTGCCACTCGATGGTCAGCATCCGGTGACGCTGCAGGTCGCGGAAGGCGCCGTAGTCAGCCAGGACGTCGAACCGGTAGGACGGCCGTTCCAGCCCTCGACCGGGCTTGTGACGCCGGTTGTCACGCTCGCCCTCGTAGGCCCGCAGGACGGCGATGCGGTCGGCGGTGCCCATCCTTCGGACCCGGGCCTCGATCTGGGTCTCGGGGAGATCGACGTAGGAGTACAGGGCGCTGGCGACGAGCTTCACCTCGGCGTCGGGGTCGTGGTCGACGAGGGTGACCACCGGCGCCGGATCGGGCTCGGCTCCCGCGAACAGCCGACCGGCGACCTCCTCCATCGCGCTGCGGCTCGACTCGAGGTAGCGACTCCAGGCGACACCGCGGTCGTCGAGGTCGACGCGCTTGAGGAACGACGGGATGACCTTGCGCAGCTCGGTGAGCATCAGGTCGGCGTAGGAGCGGGCCTCGGGAAGCGGATGGGCCCGCATGCGCAGGAGCAGCTGCTCGTAGCCCTGCCCGGTGCCGTAGATGCCGACGTTCGAGAGCGCCGCCGCCGGCAGCAGCCCTCTCAGGGCGTCGTAGGCCTTGGCCCGGATGGCCTGGCGGTACACGAAGTCGCTGTCGGTCGCTTCCTTCGGCACCGTCTCCCGGAGGTGGTCGACCAGCAGTGGCAGCATCTCGGCGTAGGTGTCGAAGAGCCGGTCCATGTCGCCGACGTAGCGGTTGCCGAGCTTGTGGGGCGACTGCAGCACCTCGGGCGGGCGGTAGTAGCGGTAGCGGCCGGTGCTCCCGAGGCGGGCGTCGTACGCGATGTAGCGCGTGGACTGCTCCAGGTAGGCCATCAGGCGGCCCCACTCGAGGACCTTGGTGAGCAGGTTCGAGGCCTGCTCACAGGCGAGGTGCACCCCGCCGAGCTGGGCGACGGAGTCGTCGCCGTACTCGAAGAACACCCGGTCGTAGAGCTCCTCGGCCCGGCGCAGCCCGACGGTGGCGTCGATCGAGGCGTCACCGGAGATGTCGAGCTCGCCGACGAACTCGTCGAGGAACAGCCGCCGCAGGCTCTTCGCCGAGCGGGAGTAGCGGGCGAACAAGGCTCCCTTGACCACTTCGGGCAGGTTCACCAGGGCGAACACCGGGCCATCGAGGTTGGTGAAGTACCTCCGGAGGATGTCGGCCTCGTCGGGGCTGAAGTCCTCGGCGACGTAGACGCTCACGGCCGGGGAGCGTAAGGCAGGCGACGGGCGGCCCCGCGGATCCCGGGCGGCAGACCGCTCACCGCTCCGGAGCCTCGAAGGCTGCGGTCGTGGCGTCGATCGCCTCGGGACGCAGCCACAGGTCGGCCACGGTCATGGCCATGGCCTTGGCCCCGTCGATCACGGCGGCGTCGCCGGCCGGACCGGCTGCGTGGCGCGCGAACTCGGGGGTGTGGATGCTGACCCCCTTCGGCGCCACCGCGATCATCGGATGGATGCTCGGCACCACGTAGCTCACGTTGCCCATGTCGGTGGACCCCACCACGCCGTTGTCGGCGTCGGGGGCGGCGACGGTGCGACCGATCGAGGAGGCGTTGGCGGCGTAGAGCCCGCACAGGGGACCGTTGGTGCGCAGGTCGGCGTAGGGGGGGTCGATCCAGCGGTGCTCCATCTCGCAGCCGGCGGCGGTGGCGCCGGCGGCCAACGCGGCGAGCACCCGCTCCTTGAGCGGTTGGAGGGTCTCGAGCGTGGCTGCTCGCACGTACCAGTGCATGGCGGCCCGGGCCGGCACGATGTTGGGCTTGTCGCCACCGTCGGTGAAGATCCCGTGGAGCCGCTCCTCGGGCCGGATGTGCTGGCGGAGGGCGGCCACGTTCATGTACCCGAGCACGGCGGCGTCGAGGGCGTTGCGACCGAGCCACGGAGCGGCGGCGGCGTGGGCCGGGCGCCCGTGGTAGGTGACCTCGATCTGCTGGTTGGCGATGGTGGTCATCCACTGCAGGTCGACATCGGCAGGGTGGACCATCATCGCCGCGTCGACCCCTTCGAGGGCCCCCTGCTCGATCATGAACACCTTGCCGCCGCCTCCCTCCTCGGCCGGCGAGCCCAGGATCCGGATGCGCCCGCCGAGAGCGTCGGCCAGCGAGGCGGCGGCGAGACCGGCGCCGAGACCGGCGGCCGCGATGATGTTGTGCCCGCATGCGTGCCCGATGCCGGGGAGGGCGTCGTACTCGAGCAGGACGGCGATCGTCGGGCCCTCGGATCCGGCCTCGGCCGCGAAGGCGGTGTCCAGCCCGAAGGCGTGCCGTTCGACCGGCAGCCCCTCCTGCTCGAGCAGCCCCGTGAGCAGGTCGTGGGCGTGGTGCTCGCCGAACAGCTCCTCGGGGTGGTCGTGGATGTCGTGCGAGGCGGCGAGGAGGGTGCTGGCCCGCTGGTCGATCTCCTCGCACATGCGTCGCTTGGCGTCCTCCACGTCCATGGCCCCACGGTAGTTGGGGGAGATGACGGGCCCGCCTCCGCCGCTCACACGACCACGGTGAGCGCGTCGGGCTCCACGCGCAGCACGATCTGGCGGGCCCGGCCCGCCGTCTCGCCGTCGAGCCGGATGGTCACGCCCTTGTCGAAGCTGTAGGTGCCGGCGGAGACCCGGGTGGCCCGCAGGCGTGGATGGGGCAGATGGCTGGCCGACCGGGCCTTGCGCCGGGCGGCGAGGCGGTCGCGGAAACCGAGCGACCCTTCGGTCACGTCCAGCAGGCCGTCGTTGGGATGGGCCCGCGGTCCGAGGTCCCACTCCCCCAGCCACTCCGCGTTCATGGCCACGACGACGGGCCCACCCCAGTCCCAGCGATGCGCCGCCAGGTGGGCCACGAAGAACTCGAGTCGGCCGTCGAGCAGCACCGTGCCGAGGTCGACGGGCACGACCGTGCCGTGCCCGCGGCGGAGGCGCTGCTCGTCGCCGAGCCCGCCGAGGGTGCGGCACAGGTCGCCGCCCAGCAGCCCCAGCGCCGGGACGGCTCCCCCGGCGCGGCGGGCATCGGTGACGACGGCTCGGGCCTCGGCATCGCTCGCCACCACCACGGCGCCGTCGGGCAACGCGCCCGGCCGGCCGTAAGGGGCTCCCTTCCCGATCGTCACCGCTCGACGTCCTCGGCCAGGCCCTCCACGCCGCGGTCGACGCCTCCGGCGGTGTCGTCCGTACCGGCGCCTCCGGTGTCGTCCCCGGTCTCGACCGCGCCACCTGCGATCGTCGAGGAAGCGGCCACCACGCCGCGGTGCACGGCGTCGGCCGCGCGTCGAGCGGACGCGGACGTCGCCGGACGCGACGACGCGTCGCCGATCTGGCGCAGCAGGTCGATCAGCTGCTTGACGGTCCGGACGAAGTCGCCACCGGAGAGCTCCTCGTCGGCCAGGACGTGGTCGAGGTCGTCGCCGACGGCCCAAGCGTGCGCGAGGGGGAAGAAGGTGGCATCGGGCGAGCGAGTCGCCGGCAGCCCCAACCCGCGCTCGTCGACGTTGAGCTCGCTGGCGAGCTGGGCGAGCCGCTCCGCCCGGTGCCCCACCGCCCGGTTCGGGAACCACGGTTCGAGGTCGGGACCGGAGCTGCGCTGCTCGTACACGAAGGCCGAGGCCAGTCCGGCGACGCTGGATGGATCGAGGTCGTCGAGGAGGCCTTCCTCGAGGGCTTCGGCGATGAGCAGGTCGCACTCGTGGTAGATCCGCACCAGTTGCTCGCCCCGCTCGGTGAGGGCCCACCCGTCGAGGTGGCCCCAGCTCTCGAGGAGCTGCAGCACCCGGTCGAAGAGGTCGACGAGCGAGCCGGTGCGGCTCCGGACCTGCCGCTCGAGGTCCGCCAGCTCGCGCTCGAGGCGTTCGCCCCGTCGCAGGGCCCGCAGGTGGGCGTCGCGATCGGGACAGTCGTGCACCGGGTGGTCGCGCAGCGCGGAGGCCTCCTCGGCCGGTCGCTCGGACGACGCGGTCGCTCCCCCGCCCCGCCCCTTGCGATCTCCTCGCCCCCGACCCCGCCCGGCCCGGCCGGCGGCCACCCGCTGGAGCTCGGCGACGACCTGGCGCTGGAACCCCGGCTTGGTCGGCGTGTAGGGGGTGGGCAATGCCACGGTGGCCACGACCTCAGGGGGCTCGGTGAAGTCCGGGGCCCCGAGGGTGAGGATGCGGCGGTGGGCGGTGAGTGCCTTCACCTTCACCGCTCCGCCCTTGCGGTGCGAGACCGAGAGCACCGCCACCCGACCGTTGCCGCCCGTTCCGTCGAGCCACAGGACGTCGCCCGGGCGGAGCGACTGGAGCCCCTCTTCCACCGCCGTCGACCGCCCGCCCGCCGGGGCCCCCTTCGCCTCACGGGGCCCTTCGAGCAGGGCGCGGTACTCGGCGACGTCGCCCCGCTCGCACACCGCTTCGGAGCGCAGCTGGGCGAGGGTCTCCCGGCGCTGGTCGAGTCGCTGCTCGAGCCGCACCACGTCGGCGTCGGCCTGGAACTGGGCGAACGACGAGCCGAGCAGCCGGTGGGCCTCGTCGGCGGAGTACCGGCGCACGAGGTTGGCGGCCATGTTGTAGGTCGGACGGAACGCGCTGGTGAGGCGGAAGCTGCGGCTCGACGCCAGGGCGGCGATCTCGTCGAACGTGACGAACGGTGACCACAGCACCACGGCATGGCCGTGGTCGTCGATGCCGCGCCGCCCCGCCCGGCCGGTCAGCTGGGTGTACTGGCCCGGAGTGAGGAACTCGTGGCGCTCCCCGGTGAACTTGGTGAGCTTCTCGATCACCACACTGCGCGCCGGCATGTTGATGCCGAGGGCGAGGGTCTCGGTGGCGAACACGACCCGCACCAGGCCCTCGACGAAGCAGGCCTCCACCGCCTCCTTGAACGGCGGAACCATGCCGGCGTGGTGCGCGGCGATCCCCGCCTCCAGGCCGGCCAGCCAGCGGTCGTACTCGAGGACCTGGAGGTCGTCGTCGCTCAGGTTCTCGACGTGACGTTCGACGATCTCGCGGATCCGCGGCCGCTCCTCCGCCGTGGTGAAGCGCAGACCGGCACCGACGCACGCCGCCATGGCGTCGTCGCACGCTGCCCGACTGAAGATGAAGTAGAGGGCGGGGAGCATCTCGCGCTCGGCCAGGAGCTCCACGACCTCGACCCGACGGGGGGTGGCGTAGCGGCGGCGCGGACGTCCCCTTCCACGCGACCAGGTGTCGCGCGGGTCGGTGTCGAAGCGACTCCCGTCGGCGTTGGCCTGGCCGTCGACGAGCGTGGGCAGCAACAGGAGCTGGTCGACCTGCCGGTCGTCGACCAGGTACCAGTTGTCGAGGCGGACGGGTCGTTGGTCCTCCACCACCACCGAGGTCGGGCCCCGAACGGTCTCGATCCAGG
>DATDIY010000207.1:0-4257 GCA_036520815.1 Acidimicrobiales bacterium | reverse complement strand
TCGATCCCCCCCATCAACTCGGCGGCCTCGTCGAGGGCAGCGGCGATCGACGTTTCGTCGTGCACGTCGCACACGATCGCAACGGCGTCGGAGCCGATCTCGGCGGCGGCTGCCTCGATGCGGTCTCGACGCCGGGCCATGAGGGCGACGCGCGCCCCGGTCTTGCCCAGTCCGAACGCCAGGCAGCGGCCCAGGCCACTCGAAGCCCCGACAACAACCACGCGCATCTGTGAACCCCCCGGTCCTCGCGCCCGCGGACTCGGGCGTGACGCCGATGTTAGTCTTTTCGTTCCGATGTCGCTCGGCGACGTCCCCGCGAGGGAGTGGGCGGGGTCGAATCAGGAGTTTGGACAGCCCCGTCGCGGCGCCTACCGTGTGTGGTCCAGCGGTCAGCGGTTGGCCGCCAGGGAGGGAACCGATGGAGATCAAGGCCGGCAGCCGTCTCGCGTGCCCGGAGTGCACCGTCGAGCTGGTGGTGGTGCGTCCGCCGTCGAGCGACGTCGTGCTGGCGTGCGATGGCGTCAAGGTGGTCGATGCCACCACGGAGCGACCGGGCGGCGGGCACCCCGACGCCAGCGGCGAGGGCACCCTGGTCGGCAAGCGCTACGCCGATGACGCATCCGGCCTCGAGGTGCTGTGCGCCAAGCCGGGCCCGGGCACCCTGAGCGTCGATGGTGGCGAGCTGCCCATCAAGGGCGCCAAGCCACTGCCCTCGTCGGACTGAGGCCGTCGCTCGTGAACCTGTCGTTGTTGTTGGACATGGCTGCATCCACTCTCGACGACCGGGTGGCGGTCGTCTCGGGCGACGTGTCGCTGACCTACGCCGGTCTCGACGAGGCGGCGCGACGGGTGGCCGGGCGCCTGATCGAGTCCGGCGCCTCCGGACTCGTCTACTGCGGCACCAACGACGCCAGCTTCCCGGTCGCCCTGTTCGGTGCCGCCTACGCCGGCAAGCCGTTCATCCCGCTGAACTACCGCCTCGGTGAGGAGCAGCTCGCCCCGCAGGTGCAGGCCAACGCCGGCTGCATGATCGTGGCCGAGGGCGGCACCGTGGCCGGGGCCGACCCGGCGACGGTGGTCGACCGCGCCGCGTTGCTCGACGAGTCGTTCGCCGCTACCGGCGAGGTCGAGCTCCCCGGCTTCGTCGACCCCGAAGAAGTGGCCGTGGTGCTGTACACGTCGGGCACGTCGGGCACCCCGAAGGCGGCGTGGCTGCGCCACAAGCACCTCACGGCCTACGTGATCGGCACCGTGGAGTTCGCCGCCGCCGACCCGTCCGACGCCGCCCTCGTCACCGTGCCGCCGTACCACATCGCCGGCATGGCCAACCTGCTGTCGAACGTCTACGCCGGCCGCCGCATCGTCTACCTCGAGTCGTTCGACCCGCAGTTGTGGCTCGACACCATCCGGAGCGAAGGCGTCACCCAGGCCATGGTCGTCCCGACCATGCTGGCCCGGGTCGTGCACCTGCTCGACGGCAAGCCGGCCGACCTGCCGACGCTGCGCAGCCTCTCCTACGGCGGCTCCAAGATGCCGCTGCCGGTGCTCGAACAGGCCCTCGAGCTGTTCGAGGGCGTCGCGTTCGTCAACGCCTACGGCCTCACCGAGACCTCGTCCACCATCGCCCTGCTCGGCCCCGACGACCACGCCGCCGCCTTCGCCGGCGACCCCGACGCGAAACGCCGCCTCGGCTCGGTGGGCAAGCTGCTGCCGGGAATCGAGGTCGAGGTCCGCGACGAGGACGACAACGTGCTGCCGACCGGCGAGCCCGGCCTGGTGTTCCTGCGCGGTGAGCAGATCTCGGGCGAGTACGACCAGGGATCGGTGGTCGACGCCGACGGCTGGTTCCCCACCAAGGACCGCGGCTGGGTCGACGACGACGGCTTCTTGTTCATCGAGGGCCGGGCCGACGACACCATCATCCGGGGTGGCGAGAACATCGCTCCGGCCGAGATCGAGGACGTGCTGCTGCGCCACGACGACATCGTCGGCGCTGCGGTGGTCGGTCTGCCCGACGAGGAGTGGGGCCAGAGCATCGCCGCTGTCGTGGTCCTGGCCGAGGGCGTCGAGCTGACCCCGGACGAGGTGCAGGCCTTCTGCCGTGAGCACCTACGGGGCTCCAAGACCCCCGAGCGGGTCGAGTTCCGGGCCGAGTTGCCCCACACGCCCACCGGCAAGCTCCTGCGGCGCGAGGTCGTCGCCGACCTGGCCGGTCCGGATCAGCCCGACTCCTCCGGGAGCTGAACCCGGCGTGGTCCGGTTCGATGTCACCGACCGGGTCGCGCTGCTCACGCTGGACGACCCCGACCGGCGCAACATCGTCTCGGCCGCCCTCAACGTGGCGGTCATCGACGCGATGGACGAGGCCGAGGGCCGCGACGACGTCGGGGCGGTCGTGGTCACCGGTGCCGGCTCCGCGTTCTGTGCCGGGGCCGACCTCGCCGATCTGGAGGCGGCCGACGACGCCGACGCGGTGCGGGCCCTCTACGCCGGCTTCCTGCGGGTAGCGGCGTCGCCGTTGCCGACGGTGGCGGCCGTCAACGGCCCGGCGGTCGGCGCCGGGTTCAACATGGCCCTGGCCTGCGACGTGATCCTGGCCGGCACCTCGGCGCGCTTCGACACCCGGTTCCTGCGGCTCGGCCTGCACCCCGGTGGTGGCCACACCTGGCGGCTGCGACGCATCACCGACCGGCAGGCAGCCATGGCCATGGTGCTGTTCGGTGAGGTCGTCGACGGCGCCCGGGCAGCCGAGATCGGTCTGGCGTGGCGGTGCGTTCCCGACGACGAGCTGCTGGGCGAAGCGATCGCGCTGGCGGCACGCGCCGCTGCCGGCCCCCCGGAGCTGGTCCGGAGGATGAAGGCCACCCTCGTGGCCACCGACGCCGTCGTGTCCGGCGACGAGGCGGTGGATCTCGAGCTCGGCCCCCAGGCGTGGTCGCTCGACCAGCCCGCTTTCGCCGAGCTGGTGGAACGGGTCCGGTCCGGCATGAAGGGCACGAGCTGATGGGGGAGTGGGCGAGCTGAGCAGCGATCCCGGGTGGGAGCTCGGAGCCGGACTCGGCGGTGCCGCCCTGGCCGCCTTCGCCGACGCGGTGGGTCGGGGGCCGGCCGCACCCGAGTTGGCGTGGACTTCGGCAATCGACCTGCTGCGGGAGCGCTCCGAGTTCACCGGCTGGCTTCCCCAGGGCCCCGTCTCCGCGGGGGGCTCGGCCCGGCTGTTGCGATCGAGCGACGGTTGGGTGGCGGTGAGCCTGCCCCGGCTCGACGACCTCGACCTGCTGCCGGCGTGGCTCGGGATCGAACCGCTCGCACCCGAGGACGACCGGGTGCCGTGGGGCGAGCTGGCCGCCGCCGTCGCCGACCGGCCCGGAGCCTGGCACGCCGAGCGGGCCCAGGAGCTCGGCCTGGCCGTGGCGGTCGTGCCGCAGCCCGGCACGGTCGGGGCGCCCGACGAGCAGCTCGAGGCCCGAGGCACGGTCGATCCGTCGAGGCCCTACGTGCGCACCACGGCCGGCCCCGCGGTGCCCGCCGGGCGGACGCCGGAGGGCCTCCTCGTCGTCGACCTGTCGTCGCTGTGGGCGGGACCGACGTGCGCCCGGCTGCTGGCATGGGCCGGCGCCCGGGTGGTGAAGGTGGAGTCGACGGGCCGAGCCGACGGCGCCCGGCTCGGCAACCGTGAGTTCTACCGCCGCCTGCACGAGGGCCAGGAGGAGCGCTCGGTCCCGTTCGACACGGCCGAGGGCCGGGCCGAGCTGCGCGACCTGCTGGAGCAGGCCGACGTGGTGATCGAGGGCTCTCGGCCGCGGGCCCTGACCCGGCTCGGCATCGACCCCCACGAGATCGTGGCCGGCCATCCCGGCGCGGTGTGGCTGGCCATCACCGCCCACGGTCGCACCGGTCCGCGCCGTCAGTGGGTCGGGTTCGGCGACGACGCCGCCGCCGCCGGTGGGTTGGTGCGATGGGGGCCCGACGGGGTGCCCGCCTTCGTGGGCGACGCCGTCGCCGATCCGCTGACCGGGCTCACCGCCGCTGCCCTCGTGGCCGGCGCCGTGCGCGACGGCGGAGGCGTGGTGATCGACATAGCCCTGCGGGAGGTGGCGCGCGCCGCCGCCCTCGGTGCCACCGTCGAGTGGTGAACGAGGTGTCCGCGTCCGTGCTCCTGCGTCGGGTCGAGGTGGAGGGTCGGGTCGTCGACGTCCTGGTGACCGACGGCGTCGTGCGGGCGGTCGGGTCGGGGCTGGACGCGCCGCGGGGGGC
>DATDIY010000206.1:0-8797 GCA_036520815.1 Acidimicrobiales bacterium | reverse complement strand
GGCGGCGGTGAACGCGGCCGACGTGCTCTCGCCTGTTCCGAGCCAGAACCCGAGTGTGGCGACGGCGAGGCCGATGACGATCGGCACGAACACGGCCGAGATGCGGTCGGCGAGGCGCTGCACCGGGGCCTTCCCGGTCTGGGCCTCCTCCACCAGCCGGGCGATCTGGGCCAGCTTCGTGTCGGCGCCGACGCTCGTGGCGCGCACCACCAGACGGCCACCGGCGTTCACTGTGGCCCCGATCACGGGATCACCGGGACCGACCTCCACCGGTACCGGCTCGCCGGTGAGCAGCGACGCGTCGATGGCGGACGTGCCCTCCACGATCTCGCCGTCGGTCGCGACCTTCTCGCCGGGACGGACGACGAAGACGTCGCCCACCACGAGCTCGTCGATTGGGATGCGGACCTCGGCACCGTCGCGCCGCAGGGCCACGTCCTTGGCGCCGAGCTGGAGCAGGGCCTGCAGCGCCGCACCGGAGCGACGCTTGGCCCGAGCCTCGGCGTAGCGGCCGGCGAGGAGGAACACGGTGACGCCGGCCGCCACCTCCAGGTAGATCATGCTCGAGCCCATGTCGCGCTCGGCGGTGAAGCTGAAACCGTGGGTCATGCCGGGCACGCCGGCATCGCCGAGGAACAGGGCGTACACCGACCATCCGAAGGCGGCGATGACGCCGATCGACACCAGGGTGTCCATGGTGGCGGCGCCGTGGCGGAGGTTGGTCCACGCCGCTCGGTGGAAGGGCCAGGCTCCCCAGGTGGCGACGGGCGCCGCGAGGGTGAGCGAGAGCCACTGCCAGTACTCGAACTGCAGCGCCGGCACCATGGCCAGCACGACCACCGGCACGGCCAGCATGGTCGAGATGGCGAGCCGCTCACGCAGGGCGCGCAGCTCGACATCGTCGTGGGTCTCGGTCGTGTCGGCCTCCACCCCGTCGTCGGGCGGGTGGGCGTCGCGGGCGGTGTAGCCGGTCGCCTCGACCTGGGCGATGAGCTCGTCGACCCCGACGTCGTCGGGAGCGAGGACCTTGGCCCGCTCGGTGGCGAAGTTCACCGAGGCCGAGACGCCGTCGAGCCGGTTGAGCTTCTTCTCGATCCGGGCCGCGCACGAGGCGCAGGTCATGCCGCCGATGGCGAGATCGACGGCCCTCACCGGTGCCTGGTCGGCCGTCGTGTCAGCCATGGTCGCCCCCGTGTCCGTCGGCGGGGACGGTCGTGGTCGAGGTGTGGTCGCCATGGAGGGGTGCGTCCGGGGCACCACCGGAAGGGTCGGACCCCACCACCGAACCGAGAGCGAACCCGCCACCGAGGGCGACCATCAGGATGACGGCGTAGGCGCCGAGGCGGGCGAGCGGCGAGTCGAAGCGAGGGGGTCGGACCACTGGTCGCATGGTACCTCCAGGGGGTATACGTTCGCAGCCGAGCATATACCCCCCCGGGGTAAAGACAACCCGCTCCACCGGAGCCTCGCCACCCGGCGTGTCCAGGGGATTGGCCCGCCGCGGCCGCCGCGCCGACATCCGCGTGAGTTGTGCGTCTACGATCTCCCCGGGGATTCCGGACCGACCGGTCGGGACAACACTGCTGGGGGGAACCACGTGCACGGGACACGATTCAGCGTCGGTCGACGACTTCTCGTCGTCGTCATGGCCATGGGGCTGGTGCTGGCCGCCTGCTCCTCTGACGACGAGCCGGCCGAGCCGGACACCACGGGGGGCACCGCTCCGGCCGCCGCCGGCGACGCCGATCCCGAAGGTGTGATCACGGTCGGCTACGACCTGGTCCAGCCCGGTGCGGGTGGCCTGCAGCTCGATCCCGGTCTGCTCACGACTGACACCAACGACGGTCTGCTCTACTTGATCTACGGCCGTCTCATGCGCCCGACCGCGGATGGCGGCCTCGAGCCCGACATGGCCGAGAGCGTCACCGTGGTCGATCCCAACACGATCGAGGTCGTCGTGCGGGAGGGTCAGACCTTCCATGACGGCACGCCGTTCGATGCCGCTGCGGTCAAGGCGGGCCTCGATCGCACGCTGAACTCGGGGAACACCCGGGGGATCCCGGGGGCGTTCTACAGCCTGTCAGCGGTCGAGGTCACCGGCGAGAACACCGTGACGCTGACGATCAACGACGGCACCGCGGCGGCGTGGGTCGACACGTTCATGGGCCGCTGGCCGACCTCGATCGTCAAGGAGGGCACCGACTTCACCAAGCCGGTGGGCGCCGGGCCGATGGTGGTGACCAGCTACACCCGCGACCAGCAGCTGGTGCTCGACAAGTTCGACGACTTCTGGGACGCCGACGCCGTTCTCACCGGTGGGCTCGACATCCAGAACATCAGCTCGTCGCAGGCCCAGTCCGCGCTGGCGGCCCTCGACGCCGGCCAGGTCGACTTCGCCCCGATCGAGCCCAACCAGATCGCCACCCTCAGCGGGAGCATCGAGGAGCTCGTGGTCCCCGACCCGAACCGGCTGATGTCGATGCCTCTGTGCAAGCGCGATGCGCCGCTCGACGACGCCCGGGTGCGGCAGGCGATCAACAAGGCCATCGACCGTGAGGCGATCAGCGAGGCCGTGTTCGCCGGCACCGCCGACCCCGCCACCGAGCTGTGGCCCGAGGGGCACCGGTTCTACGACCCGTCGGTGGCGGACGTGCTGGCCTACGACGTCGAGGCGGCCAAGCAGCTCCTGCAGGAGGCGGGCTACGCCGACGGGTTCAGCCTGGACCTGTACTCGATGACGGCCCTCAACCTTCCTGACGTCGCCGCGGTGGCCAAGCAGCAGCTGGCCGAGATCGGGGTGACGCTGAACATCATCCCGGCTCCGGGCATCGTGAACGACTTCTTCAACCCGCAGCCGCCGGGGGCCGCCCTCATCCCGCTGATGAACCCGGGCACCGCCAAGCTCCAGCAGTGGACCGGCGACGTCACCGGCAACACCTGCCGCTGGAACGACCAAGAGCTGAACGACCTCTACGCCGAGCTCTCGCGGGTGAGCGAGACCAGCGACGAGGCCGTCGAGCTCTGGAAGCAGGTCGACCAGCTCGTGTCGGAGGACGCGCTCAGCGTGCTGCTGATGTTCGGGTCGAACCTGGCCGGCTACAACTCCGACGTCATCGCCGATGTCTCGTTCTGGCCGAAGGACGCGCTCCTGCTGCCCAACGTGTACACGACGTACGTCAAGGCGAGCTGACACCTGGTCCCGCGGTGGGCGCGGCGCAGCCGCCGCCGCAGCCGCCCCGCCGCGGGACCGACATCGCCTCCATCGCAACCCTGCTGCGGACGTCCAGGCGTGGACCTGCGGCCCGACGGTCACCGACCTACGATCACGCCGACGTGCCCCAGGCGCTCCATGAGCTCGCCGCAGGGGACGTCGGCAGGCTCGTCGCTCCGGGGATCTGACGTCTCCGCCGTGTCGGGCAGAGCATCCGAGGAGGAGATCTGTTGGCTGAGGCAGGCAAGCTCGAGGGCAAGGTCGCCATCGTGACCGGCGCCGGATCCCAGGAGGGCGACGGGTACGGCATCGGCAAGGCCATCTCGCTGACCCTCGCCCGGGAAGGCGCCACGGTCGTGCTCGTCGACCAGTTCGAGGACCGGGCCAACGTCACGCTGGCCGAGGTCGAGAAGGAGGGCGGAAAGGGCTCCGTCATCGTCGCCGACCTCTCGGACCGCAGCTCGATCAAGGGCATCGTCGACGAGACGGTCAGCCGCCACGGCCGGCTCGACGTCCTGGTCAACAACGCCGCCATCTCGGCCACCGTCAGCCTGCTCGACACCACCCCGGAGCTCTACGACAGGGTGATCGCGGTCAACCTCACCGCGCCCTTCTTCCTCACCCAGGCCGCCATCCCGGCCCTCGCCGAGTCAGGCGGTGGCTCCATCGTCCACATCACGTCGATCGCCGCCACGCGGGGCACCGGCGGCACCGGCCAGGCCGCCTACGCAGCGTCGAAGTCGGGCCTGTTCGGCCTGATGATCGACAACGCCGACGTGTACGGGAAGCTGGGCGAGCAGGGGATCCGCATCAACTGCGTCTCGCCGGGCATCGTCGACACGCCGATGCGCCAGGCCGCCATGCGCCAGGTGGGCCTCGAGCCCGGTTCGATCAACCTGGGCGAGAAGACGTCGCTCGGCTTCGAGGGCGACGCCTGGGACATCGCCCGGGCGGTGCTGTTCCTCGCCGGGCCCGACGGCCGGTTCGTCTCCGGCGTCCACATCCCGATCGACGGCGGCACCACCGCCCGCTCGCACTGACGATCACCTCGTTCGGGACCCGGGGAGGGCCGGGACGGCGACGCCGGCCCGGCCCTCTTCGCCCCCGGATCTAGGCTCGGCCCCGCCATGGAGCTTCGTGAGCTGCGGGTCCTCGTGGCCATCGCCGAGCACGGCGGCGTGTCCCGGGCCGCCAAGGTGCTGCACCTGTCGCCCTCGGCGGTCTCCCACTCCCTGGCGGCCCTCGAGGCCGACCTGGGGGTGACGCTCTTCCACCGTCTCCCCCGGGGCATGGCACCGACCGAGGCGGGTCTCGCCGTGCTGGGGCCCGGCCGTCGGGCGTTGCGGGAGGCGGAGGCGGTGCAGGCGGCGGTGGGTGCCGTGCAGGGCCTCACCACCGGACGCCTGACGCTGGTTCCCGCCCGGCTCTTCGTCGCGCCGATCGTCGAGCTGGTCGCGCGCTTCCACGCCCGGAACCCGCTCGTGGTCACCAGCCTGCGCGAGCCGGCGGCGGAGAACGTCATCGCCGCCATCGTGCGGTCGGGTGAGTGCGAGGGCGGCTTCATGCGGAGCGATCTCGTGCCGCCCGACCTGCAGCACACGCTGGTCGGACGTCAGACGGGCGCAGTCGTGATCCCGGCAGACCACCCGCTGGCGGCCCTCCGCACGATCCGCCCCGTCGACCTCGCCGGCGTCGCCATGATCGCGCCCCAGACCACGTCGCCGTTCCGTCCGTTCTTCGACGGGGTGTTCGGTTCCGACGGGATCGAGGCAGCGGTGGTCGCGGAGAGCGACCACCTCGAGACCACGGTGGCGATGGTGCGCCTCGGGATCGGGGTGGCGATCGCGCCGGTCGAGAGCGCGTCGCCGATCTTGGGCGAGGGCGCAGTGGTCCGCCCCCTGGAGCCGGCGGTGACCCGGCCCATGTCGCTCGTCGTTCGTCGCGAATCGCCGCTGGCCCCGGCCGCCCAGGCGTTCTGGGAGCTCGCACGCGAGCTCCACGGCGCCGACGACGGTGGTCCGACCTCGGCCTGACCGGGAGCGGGTTCGGGTCGCCGGGATCTACCTCGCCCGGCGCCCGACCGTTCGACAGCGTCGAACGCAGCGTGGAGGACTTCGCGCTGGTACGAACGCAGTGGTCATGGTTCAGTCGATCCATGGATCGACTGCTGTTCGTCTCTGCCGACGGCCACTCCACCATGCCCACCGAGCTCTGGCCCGAGTACCTGGAGAAGGAGTTCCACCGCTACCTGCCCCGACTCTCGGACGAGAACCGGGTGTTCACCCGCGCCATGGGTGTCATCAACGAGCCGTCGCTCATCTTCCCGACGGGCACCGACACGTCGCCCTACGACGTGTTCGACGCCGAGGGCCACTACCGCAGCGGCCAGTGGGCGGGTGCGTGGGACCTCGACGTCCGCCTCCAGGAGATGGACCGGGAGGGCGTCGCCGCCGAGCTCGTCTACCACGGGTACTTCAAGGCCACCGACCTGTTCTTCAACGTCAGCAACACCGTGTACCCCGTCGACGTCGTTGATGCCGGGGTGCGGGCGCACAACCGCTGGGCCCACGACACGTTCGGCTCGGCCGCCGACCGGCTCCTCCTGGTCAGCGCCATCGGCCGCTGCCTCGACATCGACGTCGCCATCCGGGAGGCGGCCTGGGCGGCCGACCACGGCTTCGTCGCCACCTATGCGCCGGGCTTCACGCCGCACCCCGACCAGCCTCCGCTCTACGACCCTTACTGGGATCCGCTCTGGTCGTTCTACGAGGAGAGCGGCACCACCCTCGTCGTCCACGCCGGCTACGGGTTCCCGGTCGGTTACACCTACGGCCTCGTCAACGACGCCTTCGAGCACGCCGAGGCCAACGGCGACAGCGACCAGGCCCTGGCCGATCGCCTGATGAGCCAGGTGTTCAACGACGACAAGGTCTTCTCCGACCTGCGCTGTCGTCGGCCCCTGTGGCAGATGATGCTCGGCGGGGTCTTCGACCGTCACCCCGACCTGCGACTGCTCATGACCGAGGTGCGCGCCGACTGGGTGCCGGCCCTGCTCGGTCGCCTCGACGCTCTCTACGACGCCAACCGCGACGACCTCCCGGCCCTGCGGCGTCCGAGCGAGTACTGGCACAGCAACTGCATGGCCGGTCTGTCGTTCATGCACCGCTCCGAGGTCGAGATGCGCGACGAGATCGGCATCGACACCTTGTCGTTCGGGCGGGACTACCCGCACACCGAGAGCACCTGGCCCAACACCGCCGACTACCTGCGGGCCCTGTTCGAAGGGGTGCCCGAGGCCGAGGTGCGGCCCATCCTGGGCGAGAACCTGGCCCGGTTCCTCCGCCTCGACCGCGCCGCGCTCCAACCGGTCGTCGACCGGATCGGCTTCGCCGTCGACGACATCCTCGGTTGGAGCCCGCCGGTTTCGCCCGACCTGATCGCCCACCTGAACATGCGGTGCGGGTACTCCAAGCCGGCGGAGGAGGAGCGACGTCTCGCCGATCTCGAGCCGATGATCCACGAGGATCTCATTCCTCTGACCTCGGGATGACGGGGTACGCGACGATGGAGCAGCCGGCCCGACGGCCGACCGAGCGAACTGCAGGGGGAACGACAACATGATGACGCTCGAGGTACGTGACACGGAGGGGCCGGTCGGAGCCGAGGTGTTCGGCCTCGACCCTGGTTGGCCGCTCGACGCCGATGCGCACGCGGCGCTGCAGGACGCCTTCGATCGGCGCTCGGTGCTGGTGTTCCGCGACGTCGACATCGATCTGCAGTTCCAGGCCCGGCTCTCGAGGAGCCTGATCGCCCAGGACGAGGGGTCGCTGGCCGAGGACAGCCAGGAGGCGCCGTTCGACTGGTACATCTCCAACCGGGTCCCCGACGCGGCGGCACCGTTCGGACGGCTGCCGTTCCACTCCGACAGCATGTGGTGCGCGGATCCCTACCTCGTGCTCTCGCTGTACGGCGAGGAGGTCGAGGTGCCGGTGGCGCCGACGTTCTTCGCCGGGAACGTCACCGGATGGGAGAAGCTGCCCGACGACCTGCGCCGCCGCGTCGAGGGCCTCCACGCCCGCCACGTGTCGGGGATCATCGATCGCAGCGCCGAGCCGGACGACGACGTGGCCCTGCCCGACTTCGGCACGACCCTGTCGACGGTGAAGCCGATCGTCTGGAGCCATCCTCGGACGGGACGACCCCAGCTGTGGCTGTGCGAGCAGATGACCAGCGAGGTCGTAGAGCTCGACGCCGGCGACAGCGAGGCCCTCCTCGGCGAGCTGTTCGCCCACCTGTACGCCTCCGAGAACCGCTGGCAGCACGAGTGGCAGGAGGGCGACCTGATCGTCTGGGACAACGTCGCGGTCCAGCACTCGCGACCCAACGTCGACGAGGACGGTCCGGTGCGGACGCTGCGCAAGTTCGGCACGCCCCACCCCGACATGACCGCCGCCCAGGTCCCGACCTACACCCGGGCCGGCACCTGATCCACGCCGCGTGACGGCCGGATCGGCCCCGACCGGACGGTGCTCCGCCGCCCCCGGGCCCCCGGCCGGAGCCAGCTGGGAGGCCCACTACAGTCGCTCCGTCGGCACGACGGACCTGTCCTCCGGGAGCGGAGCGACGTCCGGGGCCGAACGGAGAACGACGAGGGGAGCTCGATGAGGGCAGAAGCGTGACGGAACGTGTCGCAATCGTCGGCGTCGGCTACTCGACAGTGGCCCGCGACACCGGGCTCACCTACAAGGACCTGGCCTACCAGGCCGCGAAGGCGGCCATGGACGACGCCGGCATGGCGTCGGGCGACATCGACGGGATCGTGGTGCAGGCGTTCGGTCAGCCCGAACCCTGGGGGGAGGAGGCGGCGAGCGCGGTCAACGACAAGCTGCTCGCCCAGATGCTGGGCCTGACCCCGATCAACTGGTACTCCACGTCCGGTACGAACTACGGCGACATGACCAACGGCGCCATCGCCGCGGTGCGGGCCGGCTACTGCCACACCTGCATCGTCGTGCACCCGTGCCGCACCGCCCCCCGCAAGGGAGCGTCGGGGGCGGCCCGGCCCCGACCGCCGCTCATGGCCGGCGACATGCAGTTCGCGGCGCCCTACGGCCCGCCCGCCGGTCCCGGCATCATCGCCGGGCTCACCATGCAGCGGCACATGGCCCAGTACGGCACCACCGCGGCGCAGGTCGGCGCCCAGCAGGTCACCTCGCGCTTCCACGCCAGCCTCAACGACGAGGCCCTGTTCCGCGACCCGCTCACCATCGACGACTACCTGGCGTCGCGGTGGATCACCCGGCCGGTGCGCCTCCTCGACTGCGACTTCCCGTGCGACGCCGGCAGCGCCGTCATCATCACCACGGCAGAGCGGGCGTCGACCTGGCGGAAGAAGCCGGTGTACGTCGAGGCCTCGGCCATGGCGTCGACCGAGACCACGTGGGAGTACCTCCCCGACATCCTCGAGGGAGCCACGCAGCACTGCGCCGACACGCTGTGGTCGCGCACCGCCCTGCGTCCGGCCGACGTCGACTGCGTCCAGCTCTACGACGGGTTCTCGATCATGCCGCTCAACTGGCTCGAAGC